>DJFR01000224.1:23594-36268 GCA_002432545.1 Flammeovirgaceae bacterium UBA5867
CGTCTTCCTTTTTCCATCTTGTCATTGCTGTCGGTATTATAAATGGGAGCAAAGAGTAATATTTGATTATCGAGCAGGTAATTTTTATCACCGAGTAAAATATCACGCATCAGCATCATCAGTGTCTCCTTACCCTCCACTTCACCGGCATGTATATTTCCCTGTATATATACCACCAGCTTCCCTGACTTGCGTGCTTCTTCGGCAGAGCCTATACCTGTCTTCGATAAAATAGCAACCGGTATATCTTTCCCTTCCGGGCTCTTGCCCATGGAAATTACTTTTACTTCTTTGCTGAGTTTTTGGATAGCATCCAGAAAATCGACTACCTCTTTATGTGTAGAGGTCTTTACAAAGTTCGATTTTTCAGGAGCGATGATAAGTGCTTCCGGCCAGGTGTTTTGTGCCAGAACAAAGGAGGGCAGTGCAAACAGAAGCAGGGTATAGAGTTTCTTCATGGTATAATGTATATATACCACAATATCAGAAAACTTGGGCGAACGCAAAAAACGGTTTGTGATGGAAGGACTGACTTCCGTTTTTTTTCAAAGACTAAACTTCAGAAACAGGCAGTGATTACTTTTTCTTTTTACCTTTCTTCATATCATCATAATCATCGCGCTCGGCTAATTTTTTATCATCAACATTCTTATCGAGAAAGTCGTTGATCTTCTCAATGTTCATACTTGATTTTATTTCACCAAACTGATCGATGGTTATATCCAGTCCCTGCAGTTCTTTATGCACACGCGGCTTTGGTGTGTTGGCGGGCTTTTTTTCTTTCTTTGACATAATGTGAAATTTTAAAAAGCTGCTGGCCACTGGCTGCCGGCTACTGGAGAAATACCAGTGGCCAGTAGCTTGTAGCCAGTAGCCTTGTAGTTATATACTACGCAACCTTCACCTTAATGGTTTGGAGTGCGTATTCAATTCTGTTGACAACTTCTTCTTTGCCGATAATTTCCATGATCATCATCAGATCAGGACCTCCACCTGCACCGGTGATGGATACACGCAGTGCCTGCAAAATTTTACCAGTACCAATTCCCAGGTTTGCTGTAACTTGTTCTAAAGTAGTCTTTGCTATCGTAGCATCCACGGTTGGTAAAGCTGCTACAGCATCTTTATAGGCTGTGAGAACTTTTACAGCATCATCGTTCCATTTTTTACTCACTACATGTTCATCAAATGCTTTCGGTGCATGGAAAAAGAATTTACCCTGCTGCCAGAAGTCTTTCGGAAACGTAACACGCTCGCGCATAACAGCAGCAATCTTCAATGCTTTGTCTTGCGGGCAAACTATATTTTCATGCTTCAATTCATCCTGCAGATAGCCGGCCAGTTCTTCGTCAGACTTGGCACGCAAATATTGCTGGTTGAACCACTGTGCTTTAAGAATGTCAAATTTTGTACCCGCCTTGCCGATGCGTTCAATCGAGAATGTTTTGATGAGTTCTTCCATCGAGAACATCTCTTGTGTAGTGCCCGGGTTCCATCCTAAAAATGCCAGGAAGTTTATTAATGCTTCCGGTAAATATCCCGCTTCTTTATACCCTGTCGCAACATCACCCGTAGCAGGATCTTTCCATGTTAGCGGGAAAATCGGAAAGCCCAGTTGATCGGCATCGCGCTTGCTCAGTTTACCATTGCCATCGGGTTTCAATAACAACGGAAGGTGTGCAAACTGCGGCATGTCATTCTCCCATCCTAAAAATTTATAGAGCAGCACATGCAGCGGTGCAGAAGGCAACCACTCTTCACCACGAATCACGTGCGATATCTTCATCAGGTAGTCATCAACAACATTTGCCAAATGATACGTTGGCATACCATCGCTCTTCATCAACACCTTGTCATCAATTTGTGATGAGTGTACCATTACCCAGCCACGGATCAAATCATTCAACCGTATCTCTTCTTTGCGCGGTACTTTCAAACGGATTACATGCGGCACTTTATCTTCCAGCAACTTCTTCACTTCATCTTCTGAAAGTGTAAGCGAGTTACGCATTTGTGTGCGCGTTATACTGTTATACTGTGGCGTAGGTACTCCGGCAAGTTTTAATCGCTCGCGCATGGCTTCGAGCTCCTGCTCCGTATCAAATGCATAGTATGCATGACCGGCATCAATCAGTTGCTTGGCATACTTCATATATATAGCAGTACGTTCTGACTGACGGTAGGGAGCGTGCGGACCGCCAACACCAACACCTTCATCGATCTTGATGCCTGCCCATTGCAACGACTTCTGTATATATTCTTCCGCTCCTGGAACGAAGCGCGTCTGATCTGTATCTTCTACACGGAGTATCATAGTACCGTTGTGCTGCCGTGCCAGCAGGTAATTATAGAGGGCTGTTCTTACACCGCCAATATGCAGTGCACCGGTGGGACTGGGTGCAAATCGTACGCGTACATCTCTCATCGCTCAAAATCAAAATTGGACTGCAAAGGTAAGAAAGGAGGGACGATTTACGAGAGATACCCTGCGAATTTACAGTATGCGGAGAATGAAGTTTGTACGCTTATTCATTCTCCGCGGAATTAAATTTTATTTCACTGCGATGCAGGATATTTCAACATTAACATCTTTTGGCAAGCGACTTACTTCAACGGTTTCACGTGCCGGTGGATTGGTTTTAAAGTACTCGCCATAGATGGCATTTACTTTCGGGAAGTTGTTCATGTCTTTGAGAAAGATCGAGCTCTTCACCACGTTCGAAAAATCATAGCCCGCTGCCTTCAGAATTTTTTCGAGGTTAATCATTACCTGTCTTGTTTCTGATTCGATATCAGAACTGATAATGTTGCCGGAGCTTCTTTCAATGGCGATCTGCCCGCTGATGAAAAGCATATTACCGGCCTGGATTGCCTGGCTGTAAGGACCAATGGGTTCGGGAGCCTGATCAGAATAAACAACTGATTTTGACATGTTTTATAAGATTAAAATTTAATTTAGGGTTTGTCAAAAATAGTATCCGGTAACGGATTTACTTTCAATGCATGAATATTTTAATCATTGGTGAACAGGCACATTACCGTGAGAGCCTTCTGAAGTTTGGCGACAGCCATCAATACTCAGTAGTAGGTGAACACCGTGACGCTGAAAAATTTCTGGAGAGTCACGATCTCGTGCTCGACTTTATTATTGATGAAGAGCCTACCAAGTTTGAAATCTATGTTGACAATACAGCTACTGTGTTGTTGAATACATGCAAGATCAGCCTCGGAGAATTAGCATTCATGACAGGCGATCGACTGCGAAGTCGCATCTTCGGGTTTAACGGTTTGCCTACTTTTATCAATCGTCCTGTTCTTGAAGTAAGTCTCTGGCGACCCGATGATGAAGTGGTTCTTAAAAAGATATGCAGCTCACTCAACACTGAATATTTAATTGTAGATGATCGTGTTGGTTTGGTTACACCGCGTGTTGTGTGCATGATCATTAACGAAGCATACTATACTGTGATGGAAGGCACTGCCACGCGTGAAGATATAGATATGGCCATGAAGCTTGGCACAAATTATCCGTACGGACCTTTTGAATGGTGCCAGCGCATCGGCATCAAACATATATATGAATTACTGGAGGCGCTTTACGAAGACACCAAGGATGAGCGCTACAAAATCTGTCCGATGCTGAAGAAAGAATACCTGCGACAATAAAACCGGGAGCGTTCTGCTTTCCTTTGGAGGTGCTTTTAAACTTTTAGCATTTCCATCCCGAAAACGTTTTCGAAAAGAAAATCTGTAATATATAACACCACTCCATCCGCCAAAGCAGTATTTGATAACTTTGTCGGGTTTCTAAAATTTTATCATGGCGAACGAGTTCAACAAGACTGTTTCCACCCGGTACCACATGTACAACAGTCTTTTCCTAAACCTTCCGTATTCTGGTATTTATCGCACCGGAACGCTGTTGCCTTTGCTTCAGCAGGCTTGCGAAACAGGATATGAAAAGGGAAAGGACCCACGAACCATTATCAAAAAATTCTTCAGCGATTTTACTCCGCAGGCTACACGCGAAGAACAATTCAATTTACTCTTCAGCTTTACCCAATATGTAGAGCGTCAGGTTGTGTTGTTCGATTCGATTGAAGATGCAGCATTTGATGAGATCAACGACTTGCATGGCAAGGGTACAGTCTCTGCACTGTTGCTTCGTGCCGGATCGGAAGGACTTGAAGAAGAACTGAAAAAGAAAGTTGAAGACTTTAGTGTGCGCGTAGTGTTAACAGCACACCCTACCCAGTTTTATCCAGGCAGTGTACTCGCCATCATTAACGACCTGGAACAAACCATTCGCGAAAATAAGCTCGATGAAATAAACCTGTTGTTGCGCCAGCTTGGTAAAACTGCTTTTATTAACAAAGAAAAACCAACGCCTTTTGATGAAGCGGTAAGCTTGTGCTGGTTTCTTGAAAGTGTATTCTACCCGGAGATCCCTGTGATCATTCAGAAGCTGATGACAGGTCTTAACATAAAACTGGAAGAATGGAAAAACTTCGATCTGTTGAAGATTGGCTTCTGGCCAGGTGGTGATCGTGATGGCAACCCGTTTGTAACTCATGAGATCACATTAAAAGTGGCGCAGCGTTTACAAGAGACATTGTTGAAATGCTATCACCGTGATCTTCGCTTCTTAAAACGCAGACTTACTTTTAAAGGTGTTGATCATATTATAAGCCGTGCCGAAAGTAAGGTATATCCTATAGCCTACGGTGGCTTTGGCGAAATATACCATCACCCGGATGAATTACTGAATGATCTGTTTGAAGCACGTGATGTATTGATCAACGATCACCGCGGATTATTCCTCGATCTTCTTGACAGCTTTATACTGAAAGTAAAAATATTCGGATTCTACTTTGCGAGCATGGACATACGCCAGGATAGTCGCAAGCATGCGTATGCCTGGGAAGCATGTATTGAAAAACTGCAATCGAAAAATAAAAAGCTGAAGAACTTCGATAAACTTACCGAACAGGAAAAGATCGATACACTTCTTTCGCTCAGCTTTAAACCTGCTTCGCTAAAATTCGATGATGATTTTGTTACTGAACTGATCGAAAGTATAGATGTAATCGGACAAATACAGGAACAGAATGGTGTTGAAGGATGCCATCGCTATGTGATAAGCAATTGCCAGTCTGCGTTGGATGTGATCAGGGTATATCAGCTGGCGAAGTTGGTTCTTGGCAAAGAAGATGATCTTACACTGGATATTATACCACTCTTCGAAACGATAGAAGATCTGGCCAATGCTCCGCATGTAATGAAAGCATTGTATAGTATACCGGCATATCGTGCACATTTAAAACGCAGAGGTAACAAGCAAACGATTATGCTGGGCTTCTCGGATGGCACTAAAGATGGAGGATACCTGCGCGCCAACTGGTCTATATTCCAGGCGAAAGAAAATCTGACTCGTATTGCACGTGAAGAAGGTTTTACAACGGTGTTTTTTGATGGCCGCGGTGGACCTCCTGCACGCGGTGGTGGTAATACGCACGACTTTTATGCTTCGTTAGGTGATACGATTGAAGATAAAGAAGTGCAGATCACTATACAGGGACAAACCATCAGCTCTAATTTTGGTAAACCTGTTTCGTGCGGGTATAACCTGGAGCAATTGCTTTCGGCTGGTATAGAAAACTCTGTCTTCAAGAATATAGATACCTTCGAAGCAAATGAAAAAGCTTTGATGGATCAGCTTGCTGAAGAAGGTCATAAAGCATACCTCGACCTTAAGCAGCACCCCAAATTTGTAGCCTATCTTGAAAAGATAACACCGCTTGCATTCTTCGGCGATACCAACATTGGTTCACGCCCGGTAAAGCGCAACTCCGGAAGTTTAAAATTTGAAGACTTACGTGCTATACCTTTTGTTAGTTCGTGGGCACAGATGAAACAAAATATACCAGGGTTCTACGGTGTAGGCACTGCTATACGCGAAATGAAGCGACAAGGTAAGATGCGCGAGCTGAAAGCGTTGTTCAAGCAGTCGCTGTTCTTCCGTACGTTGTTAAGCAACAGCATGATGTCGCTTACCAAATGTTACTACCCGGCAACAGCGTATCTCTCTAAAGACAAAGAGTTTGGCGAGTTCTGGAAGAAGATGTATGCCGAGTTCAAATTATCGAAGGAGATGATCCTCGAAATTTCTGAGCTTACCGAGTTGATGGACAACACACCTGTAAACCGTGATTCGGTAAAACTGCGCGAGCGTATTGTGCTACCGCTAATTACCATTCAGCAATTTGCGCTTCAACAACTGCGTGAACCAGAGGATAAGGAGAAAGACAAAGCATTCGAAAAGCAATATCGCAAGCTTGTGCTTCGCTGCATGTTCGGTATTATTAATGCAGCCCGTAACTCGGCTTAGTACTCGATTTATAGTGTATACAAAAAAGCAAGGTTTGGTGGCCTTGCTTTTTTCTTGTGATCAATTCCGCTTTCGTTGCTTTAAAGAATCGGCACTTAGATTTTTCGGCGCATTGACGATAATCAATACCTTGATCTTGTCACTTAATATTTTGGCAATTACTTCTTTATCTTTAACAACATACACGGACTCGATCACTACTCCGTCAATCGTGTTGTTGTTATACTCCTTGAGTTCCGACAGGCGATAAAATTTATTGTTGAGCAATATCACAGCCGAGTCTTTTGATACATGGACTGAAGGCTCAATCTTTTTGAGGTTGTCAGATTTTGGGGGCATTGCGTTGGGAATATTATTTGCCTGTGCAAGGGCGCTTTCGATTAACATCACAAGCAAACTCGTAATCAGAAAAGTATATTTCATAAGACAGATGGATTAGCAAAACACCCGAAATTTCCAGCTTCTCATGATCCGGCAGACGACTATTTTCGAAGCGTACGGATATTTCCGAATGCTATATATATTTCTCCGATGCTGTTGGAAGCAGGTTCCCGTTTCACATACTCTATTACTAACAGTACCAGGTGTATTAATATATACCAACAAATGTACTACCCGATAGTTTCGCTTTGAACCTTCTCATTTTTCTCTTCAACATTTCGCAGAAAAACTTTGAAGGTGGTTCCTACATTTACTTCACTTTCAACTTCGATCTTACCGCCCAGTGCGGTCACTTGTGTTTTAACCAGGTATAATCCCATACCCTTGCCTTCAACGTGAGAATGGAAACGCTTGTATAAATTAAATATATTGTTCTGATGCAGCGCCAGATCAATACCCAAGCCATTGTCACTTATTAACAGGCATATATATCCGTCTTCTATTTCGGTTCTGATATGTATAGCAGGTTTACGACTCAGGTCTCTGTATTTTATAGCGTTGTGAATCAGATTTATCAAAATGCTATCGAGATATGCCTTCGCTGTATAAATAACGTTAGCCTTCGAAAAGTCTTCTCTTATTTCAGTGTTTGTCTCCGCTATCTCACTTTCCAGGTTTGCTTTAATATTGTTGAGTTCCTCCGTAAGATCTATTTTTTTAATAACCGGAGTATTACTCTTTTTTATTTCCAGTATTGTGCTCACGTCTTTCACAACTTTATCCAGCTCTACCGTTGTAGCAATGAGCTTACTCACAATCATTCTTTCTTCATCCAGGTTATCTTTCGAAAGATCCAGAACTTGTCCAAGTCCTAAGATGCGCGCCACCGGTGCACGCAGGTTATGTGCTGTAATAAAAGCAAACTGCTCAAGCTGCTGATTATACTCTACCAGTTTTTGTGTACGTTCTTTTACTTCCTGATCTAACGTTTTGTTATGGAGTAGAATTTCCCTGTTCTGTGTCTCAATAGTTTTCCACGCGTCCTCCAGTCGTTGATTCTGTTCCGTGAGCAGATCGCGTTGCGTAGCGATTTCTTCCTGTCGTGAAAAGAGCTCTTCGTTTTGTATCGATAAGTCTTCGTTCTGTGCCTTGATCTCTTCTTCGCGCAATACTAACTCTTCGTTTACTTCCCGGAGCTGTCTTGTCTTTTCGCTTACGGAAATCTCCAATTGCTTCTTCTGCTTATTGATAGAGTATATACGCATGCGGTTATACCCCCATGCCATAGCTATTAATCCTGACACGACCAGTGCTTTGAACCACCACGTTTGCCACCACGGAGGTATAATATGAATTACAAGCGAAGTTCCCTGTTCATTCCAGACACCATCGTTATTGGATGCCTTTACGCGAAATGTATAGTTACCCGGATCAAGGTTGGTATAGGTAGCACTTCTTTCGGAGCCTACATAATTCCAGTCATTATCGAAGCCTTCCATTTTATAGGCATACTTGCTTTTTTCAGGCAAAGCATAACTTAAAGCAGCAAAGTCAAGTGTAAATACAGACTCATTATGCTGTAAAGTAATTTCGCGTGTATGATTTATAGCCTGGTGAAGTATAGCGTCTTCACTGTTAGTAGAATCTATAGGTACCTCGCTGTTGAACAATTCAAAGCCGGTGACCACAACATCAGGCTTCTGCAGGTTCGGTTTTATCTGGTCAGGATAAAAGAGTGTAACGCCTTCGGTACCTGCAAAGGCCATCAGGTTAGATTTCCTGTCGTATAGATAGGAGCATGAGTTAAACTGACCGCCTTGCAAGCCATCCGAGCTATCATAATTTTTGAAAACTTTTTCGTGCACATCCCATTTAGATATACCGGTATTGGTACTCATCCATATATTTCCTTCTTTATCCTGCTGCATGGCAAACACGGTGCTGCTATAAAATCCATCTTTCTCATTTATCCATTCCAGCTTTTGCTTTGCCGAATCGTATGTGAGTAACCCGGCTCCCTCTGTTCCGATCCATAGCTTACCATTTCCATCGAAGAGCAAAGCATAGATCATATTACCCGAGATGTCATTTTTACTCCCTGCATCTGCAAAATATTGTCGAAAGATTTTCTTGTCAGGATCAAAATAATTAACACCACCTTTCGAACATCCAAGCCACAAGCCACCTTTACTGTCTTCAACAATTGCGCGTATATCGCCACTGCTTATGTTGCTGTTGTTAATTGTATACCGGGTAAATTTACCGGTAGATCTGTCCAGTAAATTCAAGCCGCCCCAGTTTGTGCCGATCCACAGGTTGCGTTTTGAATCCTCAAAAATTACACGAACATCGTTAATGCCGAGACTTTCAGGATCAGCCGGATCGTGTTTATAGTTTGTAAACGTTTCTGTTTTCCTATTATACCGAAACAATCCCTGTGAGTATGTTCCAAACCAAAGCACATTATCAGGGTCCCGATAGGCATATAGTATAGCATTATCAGTCAGACTTCCTTTCCTGCCATCGGCGCGATATTGTTTAAGCAGCTTGCCTCGCTGCGTATAGGTATATATACCGTTACCATCGGTGCCCAGCCACAAGTTACCATCTTCATCCGTACACATGCCCCAGAACCGCAAGTATACGCGCGCAGGCTCGCCCGTCTTTACCTCCACACGCATAAATTTTTCCTGTATACTACTGATTACTTGCGCCCCATCGCCATTGGTTCCAATCCAGATATTCTTGTCGCGATCTTCATATATATGATGAATGGAAAGTTTGTAAATACTATACTCATCTTTACCGGTTACAGGTTCAACCACAAAATCCGGAGTGGCATTAAGGTCTATATCTTTCAAAGAGATTTTATAGAGACCATGATCTTCTACACCGATCCATAAATTCTGGTTGCTGTCTTCCCGCAGAGAGCGCACAACCATTCCGTTAATCTCCTTATTGATAAGCTGAAAAGTGTTTTGCTTCCGGTTGAAGAAAACCAATCCATCATTCGTTCCAATCCACACATTTCCGGCATGATCAGGACTTATACACCGTACATTGCGCAAGGCCGGTATATCTTTGCCGGAAAGACGTTCGACTTTTTCGGAGACAATACCATCCTTAGCACGAAACACATCGAGTCCTCCGCTGAGAGAACCAACCCATAACAGGTTTTCACGATCTTCGTATGTGCACACTACTTTATGACTCGACAAGCCCGGCAGGTTGCGTTTTGAATATTGTATGAACTTGTTTCGTTTTATGTCGCAATACGTAAAGCCTGCCTGCCACGATGAAACCCATAAATTACCGCTTGCACTTTCCCGAATGTTCGATACATCATCACCCACGAGTGAGTTTGCATTGGCAGGATCGTGTTTATAGTGAATGAAACGCTCGGTAAGCGGATCAAACTGATTCAAGCCCTCACGGGAGGAAATCCATATACGTCCTTGAGAGTCGGAGAAAAGGCAAAATATATAGTTGTGCGAAAGACTATGCGGATCGTTGGGGTCGTTCGTAAATACCTTGAAAGTATATCCATCAAAACGTGCTATACCATCATCGGCTGCAAGCCATATAAATCCCTGCTTGTCTTGCGCGATGCTGTTGATAACCTTCAGCGGCAGACCGTTATCTGTAGTATATTTTAAAACTTTATTCCGGAGTTTGAGCTGGGCATATAAAGGGAATGAGAGTAATAATAACCATAACAGTATAAAGCCTGGCAAGAAAGAATCGATCCATCGTACGTTGTGGAGGGATTTTTTATACTTCAATCGCAAAACAATCATCACGTTGAAATTGTAATATGTTAATCCTTTGAAAACAGACTGAAGTTTCTCTTACATTTTACTCAGAACCACGCTGGCTTTTTTGAAAAGGCAAATGATGTCGTCAACCTGATAATGCCTATACTACTCAAAACTTTGTTGATCGTCAGCAAAATTACCTGACCGCTCCCTATAACCGTTCTTACTCCGCGACAGCGAAAAGTGAATTTACCCTATTACGCGTAAAAAGAAAAGATATGATACAGATTCAGAAAACGATCGTCAACTAAAAATCTAATAGCTCCCAACGGTTTATATAGTAAAAAATGCACCTATGTATAGTAAAACTCAAGGCACGTTGAATTTTACTATACATTAAGTGCTCATTATAGCAATAAAGTTCTCACAACACGGTAAAATTATATCACTCAGTACTTTCGTGTATAGATCAGAATATCTTTCATCAGTATTTTGCCAAATGCAAACGACAGGCCTTTGTTGATAAATGATCGGTCGGGCTGGCTTAAAAAGAAAGATGTAGCGGTTGGAACACTAAGCTCCCACGAACCCGAAGACTGAAGCGCCCCAGGCGTAATCAGCACAATATGGCCTCCACCGGAGGCAGTCGTATATACTGCTACTACAGCTTTGCGTGCGTTAGCATGTTCTTGTGCCTGTGTAAGTGTCTTTTGGTCGTAGCAGGGGCCTAGCAAGCTCCATTGTTCACTGCTCTTTAGATATTTGGCTATTTCTGCTGCCACCATGTAGCGGCCCAGACTTTGCGAATAAAAATCATTGATGCGGTATACCGTGTTGAGTGACTCGCCTAAAAATTTATTGCACGGGCTATTTACATCGGTAGTTGCCTGACAACTTAAAAATTCTTTCATCGCGCTATCAAGATCCTGCTTCCAATTATTGTTCAGGGTTTGCCCATGCGATGCCGCGTTAATAAACAATGCAAACAGAGCAAACGCTGTCTTATACATTACTGGTCTTAAAGAGTAAAGTTGTTTCATGAAGGTGGAAAAAATTAGGGGCTAAATATATCACCATCTCCACCGTGGCAGTGATTCAAAAAGTTGAAAGTGTGTTACATGTAAAGTATACATGGAAAGAACTTGTTGAAGCTAATTTACAATACTACAGCATAGATCTATTTACCTGTAAATGAGGTACTGCATATAGATCAGAATATAAACCAGCGTGATCTATAATCAACTATATATTTCAATTGGGGGATTGAATGCAACGTATACATCCAACGATTGGCAGGGGTAATATTTACCGGCTATTATCGCTCACAACATTACAAAGTCAAAAATGCGCACAAAAAAAGGACGGTGATGAACCGTCCTTTTTAATTTATACCCTTACGGGAATTACTCTTTCTTTTCTTTAGAAGAAGCTTTCGCCTTTTTTACTTTGATGGTGAGCGCATCGCCTTTACCATCGTAGTCGGCCAGAATCGTTCCGCCTTCTTCTACTTCACCTTTCAGGATCTCTTCTGCTACAGGGTCTTCCAGGTATTTCTGGATCGCTCTGTTCAATGGACGAGCTCCGAATTGATGATCGTATCCTTTCTCTGCTAGGAAGTCTTTAGCCTTATCGGTAAGCTCCACGTTGTAGCCGATCTGGATAATACGATCGAACAACTTGCGCAAAGTGATATCGATGATCTTGTGAATGTGTTCGCGCTGCAATGAGTTGAACACGATCACGTCATCCAAACGATTCAGGAATTCCGGAGAGAACGCACGCTTCAACGCATTCTGAATAGTGAGCTTCATGTGCTCTTCTTCTGATTCACGTTTAGCAGCAGTCGCGAAACCTATACCTGTTCCGAAATCTTTCAGATCACGCACACCTATATTGGACGTCATGATGATGATGGTGTTTCTGAAATCTACTCTGCGTCCTAAACCATCCGTAAGTATACCATCATCCAGTACCTGCAGGAGTATATTGAATACATCCGGGTGAGCTTTTTCAATTTCATCGAGCAATACTACAGAGTATGGCTTGCGTCTTACTTTTTCAGTAAGCTGTCCACCTTCTTCGTAACCTACGTAGCCGGGAGGCGCTCCTACCAGACGTGACACGGAGAATTTCTCCATATACTCACTCAT
>DJFR01000224.1:36300-55344 GCA_002432545.1 Flammeovirgaceae bacterium UBA5867
GAACCGATTGGTTTCTTTGGATCTTTCAAGCCTACGCGCGTACGCTGAATAGCTTTCACCAGTTTCTTGATGGCTTCATCCTGGCCGATAACTTTTCCGCTCAACTCTTCGCCCATGTTGAGAAGCTTGTTGCTCTCTTTTTGCGCGATACGTTTTGTCGGAATGCCTGTCATCATCGCGATAACATCCGCTACGTTATCTTCATTAACGGTATACTTTTCAGTACGCGTTTTTTCTTCCCACTTCGCTTTCGCGATATCGAGTTGTTCTATCAGTTTCTTTTCACGATCGCGCAGTTGTGCTGCCTCTTCGTATTTCTGACTTTTTACAACCCGATTTTTTTCTTTCTTCACATCTTCAATAGCTTCTTCAAGCTTCACGATCTCTTCAGGAACGTGAATGTTGTTGATGTGAACGCGTGCACCGGCTTCGTCCATTACATCAATCGCTTTATCCGGAAGATAACGGTCGCTGATGTAACGATCAGAAAGTTTTACGCACGCTTCGATCGCTTCTTTGGTATAGATCACATGGTGGTGATCTTCATATTTTTCCTTGATGTTGTCGAGTATCTGGATGGTTTCTTCCGGTGAAGTAGAATCTACCATCACCATCTGGAATCTGCGGGCAAGTGCACCATCTTTCTCTATATACTGACGGTACTCATCCAGTGTTGTTGCACCAATGCATTGTATCTCTCCGCGGGCCAATGCCGGTTTAAACATGTTGGAAGCATCGAGTGAGCCGGAAGCTCCACCAGCACCAACAATAGTATGAAGTTCATCGATGAAGAGAATTACATCCGGAGATTTCTCCAGTTCATTCATCACTGCTTTCATACGTTCTTCAAACTGTCCACGGTATTTTGTTCCGGCAACGAGTGATGCTAAGTCGAGCGTCACAACACGTTTACCGAATAACACGCGCGATACTTTTTTCTGAATGATGCGCAGTGCGAGACCTTCTGCTATAGCAGTTTTACCTACACCAGGTTCACCAATAAGAATCGGGTTGTTCTTCTTTCTTCTGGAAAGAATCTGAGCCACGCGCTCAATTTCTTTTTCACGCCCAACGATAGGGTCGAGTTTATTGTCCTCTGCCAGACGGGTCAGGTCGCGGCCGAAGTTATCCAACACCGGAGTGCGGGATTTTTCAGTGCCTTTTTTCTCTTTACCGGCAGCACCACCTTGTGCGCCACCTCCGAAGATTTTTGATGAATCATCATCCGGATCATCCGTATCCTGTGATGCCATCGGACCTTCGTTTTGGTATTCCAGCATTTCTTTCACGGTCTCGTAGTTTACGTCAAACTTATTTAAAATCTGCGTACCCAGGTTGTCATGGTCACGCAGTATTGAGAGCAACAAATGTTCTGTGCCGATAAGTTGGGCTTTGAAAATCTTTGCTTCCAGGTAAGTTATTTTAAGAACTTTTTCAGAGGCTTTTGTCAGTGGTATATTAGCCAGGTTCTTGATCTGATGTGTAGCAGTTCCTTTGGAAATTTTTTCGATCTCATTTCTGAGTTCGTCCATTGGTACTCCTAATTTCTTTAGCACACCCACTGCTACACCTTCACCTTCACGGATCATACCTAAGATAAGGTGTTCAGTACCGATATAGTCATGGCCAAGCCGAAGAGCCTCTTCGCGGCTAAGCGATATAACTTCTTTAACGCGGTTGGAAAATTTTGCCTCCATAAGAGAAAATCAAAAATTGATTAGTGTAAATGTAAAGTTTTTTGTCTGTTCAATACTATCGTAAGCCTGAAGATTTAATACTGCGTAAGAAACACGCTCAAATTAACATTTGTTCATTTTTCCACAGCGGAGGCCTTAACAATCCTGGCGGAAGCCGGGCCTTCACAAAAGATCAGGTCGATCAGACTCATGTTACTTACAAACGTATTGCCAAACACCTGCGTATATTCCACAGGACTATAAAACTTTGCCAAAAGATCGTTTTTCTTTGAATTAATCAAAGATCGTAGGTCTGTAACAGTATCTGAGGGTTCTTTCTCATACGACATACTTTCGCTGACACGCACTTTCCACTTAAGCCATGCAAGACACATTGACAGCAATTGTATATTAAGATCGTATAGAAATTCATTTTTACGGAAGAGTACTTTTTCAAGATCATCCACATAATGTTCGTAGAACGGAGCTTTACCATACGCTGATTGTATGGTGCGCCAATGATTATTCAACCACTTCTGATTATAGTCTATGCGTATATCGGTTATTAACGTTTTACCATGTTTACTGGTAAGCGGCACCGTGAGTTGATCTATACCTTGTGATGTTTGAATGTAGCAACGGTTACGGTACGTCTGCTTTAAAAAGTTTTCATGTCGCTCGATAACAATTTCGGTAGCAGATGACATAGCTGAAAAGTATGCGATCGAAGGGAGGTAATGTGATTCTATCAGGAACTTCAAGCAGTATATAGTTTAAAAAATGGTTGATAGCTGCGGGATCACTATATACCTATAGGTTCCGTTGCATATCAGCACATCAACAGTTTATCTTGTTGAAAATGCTCTACATTCAGTACAAAAAAATCAAACGCGAAAGGCGATCAAAAAATTTCAAGGTATGCAACAATAAAAGGAGCCGAGATGAGTAGACCATCAAAGCGATCGAGGAAGCCACCGTGCCCCGGAAGACTTGTACCCGAATCTTTTATTTCAATGCTTCTCTTTAATAATGACTCAACCAGGTCACCAAATGTACCACCTATTACGATAATCACCCCGACCGTAAGCCACTGCCATATCGAAAGTGAATGAAAATAAGTGGACAGTCCATACGCAAAAATCATGGCGAGTATAGCTCCTCCAAAAAAACCTTCCCATGATTTTTTCGGAGAGATCCGTTCGAAAAGTTTTCGTTTCCCCAGATAAGTGCCGGCAAAGTACGCACCGGTATCGCTCGCCCAAAGTATAAAGAGACAACCAAAGATGATCTCGAAATTATATACCCCGTTTTCAAATACAGCGATGTTTAATAAAGTAAAGGGTATAGCTACATAAAAGATACCCAGAAACGTAAAGGCTATATTAGTGAAGGGCTTACGTTCAAACTTCTTGTAAAGTTTAATCATGTATACACATGAAACGATCGGGAAGAACAGAAAATAATACCGGTACGATACCATTTGTTTTTCAATAAGAAAGGACAACACGAAGATGAGTATACCTCCGAGTGTACCCAATGCTTTTTGAGGCACCATACCGTCCAGACCTACCAGTTTATAGAACTCGATGAGGGAAAAGAAACAGATAATAAAAAATACTGCGAAGTATCCCCACTCGCTTAAACAGACAGCAGTTATTATACCTGCTGAGCCCAGCAAACCGGTAATGATTCGAAGCGTAAGGTTATTGTACTTGGTAAGCGAAGTCACAAATCTGGTTGTTCGGTTTTGGTAGGATCTAAAATTATAATTTGTTACTGAATAAGAGTCGCATTATCCGAATTTGTATTGTCTGTAAAATCGGCAGGCCTTCTCTTTTCATAAAATTTTTTGAAAAGATAAAGCAAAGCAACGGTAATTACAGCGCTTGTTAAAACAGCCGACCACGGAGCAGCCTCTGCCTTTTCAATATCCATGGTAACAGAGCCGCGCTGGTAGAGGTACATCGCTATAACCGTGAAGCCGTTGTTTATAAAATGAGCCAGTATAGGCATCCATAAATTACCTGACCAATAATAGAGATACCCAAAGAGTGCGCCCAGCAGCATGCGCGGCACAAAGCCATAAAACTGAATGTGAATGGCACTGAAGATAGCTGCCGATACCCATATGGCCACGTGAATGTTATTGGTTCCACGGAAAAACTCGCGCTGTATAATTCCACGAAATACAAGCTCTTCACCAATAGCAGGTAGTATAGCAATAACAACCAACGCCAGGGCTACCTGCCCGTTGGAATCAAACTTGGTAAGGTACTTGGTAAGCTCTGCCAACTGTTCTTCCGTGCCACGCGCCCATTTCTCTATACCTTCCGGAAGTGTAATGTTCTGGTTCCATTCGATGAACACCGAGTTCACCAACATAAAAATCATTACGATACCAACTACCAGTACTACAGGTTGGATATACACAGGTCCTTTAAACAACGCAGTGGCTGAGCGGTGGAACTTTGCGAGCACATATATCGGCACGAGTATAAGTCCGAATAATGTTCCAAAACCTTGCATGAGGTATAAAGTATTTTTCATCTGCGGATCATGCATCGGGTCCTTTAGAGATTCGGCCATTTCCATAACGCTACCTGAATAAAGCGGTAATGCGATAAAAAATCCGATCATCGGTCCGACAACCTGGAACCCCAGCATTACTACCACAAGTGTTGCAATTATTACAATGGCGGGATGCACCGGGCGGGCGCCTATTTCCTGCTCCATATATTTCTGCTTAAATTTGCGGGCTAATATGGTGAAAATCGGTCAAATAGAGCTTGGAGAGTTTCCTTTGTTATTGGCGCCCATGGAGGATGTGAGTGATCCGCCCTTCCGTGCGGTGTGCAAAGAGGGTGGTGCAGACCTGATGTATACTGAATTTATCTCATCAGAAGGATTGATCCGTGATGCCGCGAAGAGCCGGCAAAAGCTGGATATTTTTGAATATGAACGACCTATCGGCATCCAGCTTTTTGGTGGCGATATCGGTAATATGGTACAGTCTGCCGAGATAGCAACGGCTGCGCGTCCGGATCTTATTGATATAAATTATGGTTGCCCGGTAAAAGCGGTTGCATGCCGTGGAGCCGGAGCTGCCTTGCTTCAGGATATACCGAAGATGGTAAAGATGACGGAAGAAATTGTGAAGTGTACCCATCTTCCGGTTACGGTTAAAACTCGTTTGGGCTGGGACGATTCAACCAAGAATATTTTAGAAGTAGCTGAGCGTTTGCAAGATATAGGTATAAAAGCTTTATCGATTCATGGCCGCACGCGCGTGCAGATGTATAAAGGCGAAGCTGACTGGACACTGATTGGAAAAGTAAAAGAGAATCCGCGCATTCATATACCGATCTTCGGCAACGGTGACATCGATTCACCGGAGAAAGCGCTTGAGTATAAAAATCGGTACGGTGTAGATGGTGTAATGATCGGCCGCGCTGCTATAGGGTATCCGTGGATCTTCAACGAGATCAAACACTATATAAAGCATGGCCAACGTCCGGCACCTCCCGATATGACTGAGCGCGTTCGTGCTACCAAAAAGCATCTGGAGTTCTCAATCCGTTGGAAGGGAGATAAGTTAGGTGTGTTTGAAATGCGCAGGCACTATACTAATTACTTTAAAGGCATTAACGACTTCAAGCCTTTCCGTATGCGACTGGTAGAGGCACCAACGGAAGCGGAAGTACTTGCTATTCTGGATGATGTGATCAATACCTATAGCTCTATGGCTGCATAGTATCTTTCCCGCCACCAATGGGTATCGAGACAGATAGCGACCGGAATAGTAAGATATAGTATATAGAGTCGAAATTATTTTTCAGCAATAATCAGGTTTTTATTTTGGTTGAGTTGGTGAACCTTTACAGGATAAAAACGTATTCTCTTCTTTATACCCATTCCTCATTAACCTATATGTCTGATTCCAATCGTGCTAACTCCGTTATTTTATTTGTAAGTCTTACGCTGATCTGGGGAACATCCTTTATACTCATCAAGCAAGGCCTTAAAGTATTTTCACCGGACGAAGTGGGAGCGCTTCGTGTTGCCGCAGCGTCCCTGTTTCTTATACCCCTGGCCGTTACCAGGTTAAAAGAACTTCACGTGCATCATTACGGTAAACTCTTTGCCTCGGGTATGCTCGGTATATTTATACCAGCCTTTCTTTTTGCTACTGCACAAACCCGTATGGATAGTTCGGTTGCCGGTATAATGAATACCCTTACACCAATCTTTACCATGCTGATTGGTGCCATTGTTTTCAAATTACGATTCAAAACAATTTCAATTATAGGTATACTTCTTGGATTTGCCGGAGGTGTTATCCTCAGCGTCTCAAGAAGTGACGGTGCCATCGGTGGCTTTAATGCCTTTGCATTGCTTATTGTACTTGCATGTTTCTGCTATGGATCAAACCTTAACCTCATCAAATTCAAAATTCCTGATCTTGGCTCGCTTACCATTACCAGCGTATCGTTGTTATTGATTGCTCCATTGGCATTGATATACTTATTCGGGTTCTCTGACTTTGTACCGAAACTCACTACACAACCCGGTGCCTGGCAGGCGGCAGGTTTTATAGTACTGCTCGGCTTTATGAGTACCGCTGTGGCTACGATACTTTTTAATCACCTGGTAAAAATGAGCACAGCGTTATTTGCAAGTTCTGTTACCTATGCATTGCCCATCGTAGCTGTGATGTGGGGTTTGCTGGACGGAGAGAATTTAGGCGTGGGTCACTTCGCTGGGATGCTTGCTATTATTGGCGGGGTATATCTTGCTAACAGGAAATAGAGCCGTTACACGTTAACGGTTAATCGTTATTAGAAAATCCAATTGCATAAAAAACACGAAGAATGCACAAAGGTCCAGACGGTTTTTGTGCATTCTCGCTATATATAGGCTGTAAAGAAAAGCATTTTCTTTACCAAAAAATCTTAAATCACAAACACGATTAACGGNNCTAACGATTCACTTCCTTTCCGCTACCATCTTCGCATTGCCCATCTGCGGCACGATTGCTTCCGTGCGAATCATGCTCTTATCAGCAGATGAAATCCAGTATGTAGTTTTCTCGCCACCATCAACCTGGTTCATCGAAATTTTATAGGTATCGAATGAACCGGCAGGCACTGTAATCTTTTCTGTGCCGAGTAATTTTACTTCATACTTTTTAACCTGCGATGTTTGTATATCAAGCATTTCTATAATCGTGCTCGAATTTTCTTTTAACGGAAGACGAGCAATAACCAGGTCAGAGCCGGCACCATCAATGATGATAGGCTGCTGTAGCTTCACATCGATTGGTTTCTTCTGTCCGTTGCCTATATCCATGGTGCCCGTTATGGCTTTGTCGGTATAGGTTAATGCTACCGTGATTGGGCCTTGCTTCACATTGCGTTGCAGGCACTTCAATGTTTTGGGTTCGATCAGATTTTGCTCTGCTATATCTCCCATCGCTGATTTTATAGCATCGGTAACAGACCATTTACCATTCTCAAGTTTTACCTCCCGGTTCATATCCATAGTCATGTTCTGTGCACCCATCGTCATGGTAAAAGCGTAGCTATATTTGCCAGCTTGCAAATCGGATGAGGGCTTCGGCAGCGCGGTTGCCGCGGATGCAGTAGCATCTGCCACCTTCACGGTCTTAACATCCACAATGATAGCCTGCTGTTTCTTTGCAACATCTGGCTTCATTGTCTCCTGGTAACGGCCCCCCAGGTGCTTCGCTAAAAATTTCTCAGCGTATGCCAGCATTGCCATGTTGTTTTCAGGATTACGGAAACCGTGACCTTCGTCTGGCGCACATATATACTCTACGGCTATACCAAGATCTCGCAACGCAGAAACAATCTGGTCAGATTCAGCCTTCTTCACGCGCGGATCGTTTGCACCTTGAACTACCAACAGCGGAGCTTTGATTTTATTGGCCGAGAATAAAGGAGATTGCTTTTCAAGCTTTGCTTTCCCTTCCGGAGTGGCAGGATCGCCCATGCGTATATAGAATACTTTGCGTATAGATTCCCAGTAAGGAGGAATAGAGTTCAGCAGCGTCATCAGGTTTGATGGACCAACTATATCTACACCTGCGGCATATACATCAGGAGTAAATGCAAGTCCGGCAAGTGTAGCGTAGCCGCCATACGACCCGCCCATAATGCCGACACGTTTTGCATCTACTATACCTTTGCTCACAAGATGTTTTACGCCATACGTTAAATCATCCTGCATTTTCTCGCCCCACTGGCCGTTACCAGCATTCAGGAATTTCTTTCCATAGCCGGTTGAAGAACGGAAGTTGGGTGCCAGCACCGCGTAACCACGATTCGCCAGGAATTGTGCGTAGCCATTAAAGCCCCACGTATCGCGTGCCCACGGACCACCGTGAGGAAATACAATGAGTGGCAAATTTTTAGGTTCCTTACCGAGTGGCAACGTTAAGTATGCCGGTATCTCCAAACCATCAGAAGATTTATAGGTAATAGGCTCCATCTTTGCTAATGGCAACGCCTGCAACTTGGGACGCGGTGTATATTGTTTGATCACTTTCTTGCCCGCTATATCAAAGAAATACACCGAACCCGGATCATCATCACTATATACTGACACCAGGGCCTTACTCTCATCTTTTGTACGCGATGCTATAGCAACTTCTTTACCCGGAAATTTCGACTTCAGAAAATTATAGCTTGCCTCAGCGGTTTTATCTTTAAAGTACCAGCGTGTTTTAGCATCGGTATAGGTTGTGTATACAATATCTTTTGTTTTGTCAGATACATATACGCCACCGAAATCTACTTTGTTAAGCGGGTCACCTTCTACCAGTGTTACCGCTTTAGAATCCGGATTCAGTAAATATAGTTTAACAAGATCTTCTGCATCGCCTTTGTTAGACTGTATATATAGGTTCTTGTTTGTTTTATCGAAGAAGCCTGCGGGGCCGCAACTTTCCAGTGGACCGCAGTCGTATATTTTAGAAAACCCATCGGCATCAGCGCGAAGAATTTCAGTGCTGCCATCATCAGCCGAACGCGTAGCTGCACGGATGTTCTCATCCCAGTCAAAATAGAAACCGGTGAGGCGATCTTTGTTTTCTTTCAGCAATGTGAGTTTACCGGTATTGATCTCAAGTTTATAGAGATCGTGCCATGCCTGGTCGCGGTTGTTCAGTCCCACCCAAAGTATATTCGGATCTTTTTGTGATACATTGTAGATTAATGCGCGCACATTTTCCATCGGGGTGACATTTCGCGCAGTTGGCACTCCGGTATTTTTTTCAGCAGCAGCTTTCGGGTCAACGGCATATACATTAAAGTTTTCATTTCCGCCTTTGTCCTGCACATATAAAATATACTTGCTGTCGTATGTCCAGAAGTAGCCGCCTATCGGTCGCAGTGTATCCGCTGTTACCGGCTTTGCTTTTTCGAAAGACTCATCGAACTTCTTTACCCAGATGTTCATTTTGCCTTTATACACTTTTTGAAAGCTGATCATGCTGCCATCCGGTGAAAGCTGACCTCCCGCAATTTCGGGGTTATCAAAAAACAATTCGCGGTCAATGAGCGGTGGTTCTTTGGTAGTGGTGTTACCGCTCTTCTTCTGGGCCTGCGCTATGTTCATCAGCGCCAGCGCCATCATCAGAATTATTAATTTTTTCATGTGTGTTTTAACGGGGGTTAATGGGTTGTTAAAATTTGTTAGTTGTATGGAAGAATAAAATGTTACACGAGAATCATGAAAGATTAAAAGATAAAATCAAAAAACACTTCTAGTTTTGCGCTGGTATTTTCAAAGGATTATCGCTTATGCAACTTCAGAATGATCTGCTTCTTCGTGCAGCACTCGGACAAAAAACAGAACGCACTCCGGTTTGGCTAATGCGCCAGGCAGGACGTGTTTTACCGGAATATCGTAAAGTGCGCGCTTCTATCAAAGATTTTAAAACATTGGTGAAGTCTCCGGAAGCAGCAACCGAGGTAACCATACAGCCGGTTGACATTCTTGGCGTAGATGCCGCGATTATATTTTCCGATATCCTGGTGATTCCGGAGGCTATGGGACTTAACTATGAGATGGAAGAAAGTAAAGGCCCGGTGTTTCCGAAAAGAATTGAGTCGCCCGCAGACCTGGGTATGCTTCATATTTCTACTGGTGAAGAATTGCAATATGTACTGGATGCTATAAAGCTTACCAAGCGCGAGCTCAACGGCCGTGTACCTCTCATTGGTTTTGCCGGTGCTCCGTGGACGATCTTCTCCTATATGATTGAAGGCCGCGGAAGCAAAACCTTCAGCGCTGCCAAGAAAGTTTTGTACTCACAACCGGAGTTTGCACACAAGTTATTGGACATGATAACACAAAGTACCATCCATTACCTGAAGGCACAGGTTAAAGCTGGTGCTGATATCATTCAGCTTTTTGATTCATGGGCCGGTGTATTGAGCCCACATCAATACGAAGAGTTTTCGTTAAAGTATATAGCGCAGATCTGCGATGCTATTCCTGAAGTTCCAAAAACTGTTTTTGCGAAAGGAGCATTCTTTGCCCGCGCCAGCATGAATAGTATAAATTGTAATGTAGTAGGCCTTGACTGGAACATGGGCATAGCAGAATCGCGACAACTTATTCCGAACAAAACGCTGCAAGGCAATCTCGATCCATGTGCCCTGTACGGTTCACTGGAAGATGTAAAACGAGAAACTAAAAAAATGCTCCAGGCTTTTGGCAACACCAAACATATAGCTAACCTCGGTCACGGCCTATATCCCGATACTGAAGTTGATAAGGTGAAGTGTTTTATTGATACGGTAAAGGAATTCAGAGCCAGCTAGGAAAATATAGGGTCATCAATCTTTTCCCAACGCCAGCTTCATCACTTGATTGCCGATGTCTATATAAACGCGGTTGTATTGCGCTAATATACTCATGAAATTATCGGGCATGGCAGGCACAATTAATTTCCGGCCGGGCATTTCCTGTTGCTTATCAAACAATGCTACAATGTAGTTGTAGGTTAACAGTGTTTGCCTTTGGATTAATTCTGGATTTTCAACTTCACCTATTAAAAAGAATTTGATCACGTACTCGTGAGAGTAAGTTGTGGTGTCTATTTTAATTTCCGAAATCCTGTTTTCAGAATCTATACTCAGCCATTCGGAAAAATCATTCAGATTGAATTGTCGCTTTTCGAAGATTTCACTTTTTACTAAATCAGAGATTAACCTTCGTTGCAAATTCCGTTCGGAGTAATCGTATTTCCGAAAGAGTTTTTCTACATATATACTTTCGAGTAGAGCGGTAAGTTCGCGAAAATCAGGTTCATCCAATCTGTTTTGAAGCCGATAACGCAACCTCGTTATCGTCTCGGCTATATTCCTCGCAGCAGGTTTATCAGGAGGTAAAATAATTTCGCTGATCGATTTCGTAACTTCTCTATTGCGTGAAGATATATACCGGTAAAAACTATGCTTCAGAGCTTCATACTTAGCTTTATTGTCTCGTTGAACTGAATCAACATAAGCCAGTCCTAAACCTATATTGACCAGTTTTACGATTGCCAATAATTCAGAAGTTGTTACAATTTTGCCATCAAAAAGGATGTTGAGTTTACCAAGTTCCATTCAGATTTATTAATTACAGCTAACATTTCAGATTTAAGCCTGAAATACTACGTGTTATGCCTGTAAACATCAAATATCATTTCCCAAACACTCAAAAAAATTTCCCAACAACTATATTTAGCTTCCCAAGAGCTTTATTTAGTTTCATCCTATTAATTAGAATAGAGACAATCGGCTCAAAACCAGACCGACAGATTTATAGAGAATCTTTGCTCGTAAAATGTAAAGCCCTTTTCTTCATCCTGAGTATGACTAGTGTGTTGGATTGATGGATCTAAGTCGTCTGTTACTACACTCGTAGTCTCACCTGCCAACTGAGCATAAAGCAGCGAAGGAGAAAATTCCGCTCCTACCGAAAAGCGCTTCGCAGGAGAATAATTGAAACCTAAGATAGCACCCAATCCAAATGAATAGCCACCAGGAATAGTAATCGTCTGACTCTTGTATTCCAAAACATCACCTGTAAGCATATCAGATTTTACTCGGGTATTGTGCATTGTAAATTTACCATGAAGGTTGATCGGAAGCTCAAAGCCACCGTATAAACCAAACTTATCTTTATTCATTTTCCAGGCTATGCCGGGAGCTATATGAAGTTTCGTTTGTTTCCCCTCACTAGATTCAGTATACAAAACATTATCACTATTCTGTTTATTATATTCGTCAATGTAGCTCTTACTCATTCCCAAACGTAACCGAATAACTGCTTCCTCATTCACATTATAATTAAACAACACCCCCGTTGCATAAGATTTATGTTTTAGATTATATCCATCAATCGATTCTGTATCTATGGTATACCACCCAAGCTTTACATCATCTTTACTTGGACTGCTTACCTGCAACGTGACTCCAATTTTTTTCTCTTGGGCAAAAGAGAAACTCAATTCGAATAAAACGCAAACTGTTAGTAAAACTTTTTTCATTTTTATTTAATTAAACCTTTATAAGCGACCACAATTTAAAAACATTGCATCTATATACCGATATGCAATCTGTCATTGAATAACAACGAACGCCAGATTACTCCAAGAAGAACAGCTGCTTTAATCTTGTCCAAATACTGTTACGTGTTTCAATGTTGGCTTTAGATTGCCAGTTGATATCAAACTTTTTTCCATTGGCGCTATACGAAGGCATTCTGACAAGAGCTTTAAAGGGACCTGTACCTTTCTCGAGATAATACACTTCAATTTCATCTCTGAACTGCCTGCTACAAACTATTTTCACCACCGTAAGATCCGGATCTGAATAACAAATATGACAATCTGCCCACTTGGTGGTTACACCATCTCTGTATAGCAACGCAACAACATCTTCAATAGAAATTGCCTTCCCTCTTAGCTTCCAAAAGTCAGCCATACATTCCTTCTCGGCTGCTGTTAAATGATCACTCACGGCCCAGCCGCTTGGTTCCAGAAGAAATTTGTAATTCGCTGATAGCTCATTAAAACAATACTGACTCGTTAAGTCTCTTAACTCAATCAGGAGCAATTGAAAATTCTGAATAAACCTTTCTTTTGTCATACATATATTAACATCAGCGACATACTACACAAGATGCTTCAATGAAAGTATACAACCCGAGTGGTATCCTTCATGATATACAAGATACTCAAAGGCTTCATCAACATTCGTCACTTCAAACCCGTATACTTTGGGTATCATAACAGAAGGAGTATAGTTTACAAATATATTCTTATCAAGGTCTGTCTGAAGACGATCGATGGAGGTAATCAATAATGCTTTAATAGCCGCTATATCTTGCACACCAACAAATTCAGCCGGTTTTGTCCCCGACAGGTAGGGCGTGAAGTATTTATCCTCTACGGTTACCTGTAAGCCAGCCCGAACATAGCACATGGTTTGTTCAGCACTAACAAGGTGCGCCAGATTCCAGATAATATTATTGTTATACCCGGCTGGTATGTGATTCAGTTGTTCCGTTGTGAGGCTTTGGATTTGCTTCAACAGACATAGTCTGAAGTTTTTTATTTTATCAAGCTTTGTGTTCATAATATGCAAAATGGCAAAACTCCTTGTCGTTTAAAGATTCCGTTAAAGTTGCTGAATGCAAATCGTTGCTAACGAAACTCAAGTTGATATTGCTTCTGAACGTGTGTGCCTCGATGCATCAGAGTCCCGGCGGCCGGTGACTCTGATGGGGCGATAAGTTTTTTATTTTAACAAGCTTTGCGTTCATAATGCGCAAAATCGCAAAAAACTCGCTGTCGTTTATTTACTATCTATAAAAAATTCCTCCGGCTAATTTCGTGTACTAAACCAGTACAATTATGTGGACGAAGAGAATTGCTATTTTGCTACTGGCATTTGTTACTTCTATAAGTTTTCAAAGTTGCCAAAGTGATGATGACGATGCTCCTGCAAATGGAGAGATCAACGAAACGATATTCATTAACAAAATCTGGTCGGGCGTTATGGCGGTGCCGTATCACGATCTGGAAGAAGCGTTCAGCCTGTCGTTTAAAGATGACGGTACTGTAGAGTGGTATCACAACAGCGTTAAAATGACTGGAACCTACACCGTGAATGCATCCGACAAAAAACTTAGCGTACTGTTTCCAAGCTATAAATGGGATGGCCCGACATTCAATGCAGATATTATCTCGGCAACCGAACTAGCCAATTTTACACAAGCCGATGATCAGATTTACAAAATCCAATCTTGCAAACTGAACAACACTACGGGACAAAATATAGTCGGCACAACCTGGGAGGGAACCTTTGGACCCCATACATTAAAATTCAGATTTTTGACAACTTCAACTGTAGAGATTTCAGTCAACGGAGAAGTATTCACAGAAAATTCTTTTTACGGAAGTGATCTGGGCTACCTGCGAATTCAGGGAACGGCCGACTATTTCTTCGGAGTACTTTTTGACAATACGATTAAAGGTATATACGCCTATGCATCTCAAGAGTATCATCCGATGGAGGTACATAAGAAATAGATAACACCCCACAATATGATATATTTTATTTACCAGCTACACTGATTTTAGTTTTGTGGTCGCTTTCTATTATTCACCATAAGACCATTTACCACCATCAAATGTTCTCCAAACTTATTAAGCGTATCTATTACTTTAATCGATCGCTTACCTAGTGGTGTCAGGAAATAATCTACGCGAGGCGGCTTCTCTTTATATACCTTCCGTTCAATCATTCCTTTTTTTTCTAACTCACGTAATTGACTATACAACATTTTATCCGTTATGTGCGGGATGTTATTCTTTAATTCTCCATAACGAAGCTTGCCTTTGCGTAGTACGAGCAGGATTGGCATTTTCCACGTGCCCCCGATAAAGGCCATCGTTAACTCTACCGGACTGTAGTATATGCGTCCGTTGTATGTGAAGTCTTTCATTAATGTAAAGATATTTATCGATGTGTTAAATTCTCTGGTTACATACAAAGAAGTATGTAAAGGGCGCGGTATTTCTCCGGCATTTACCTTCGCGATTCAAAAATTAACAACCATGCAAACAATAAATTCATCGAAGAACTGGGCCACTATTCCTATACTGCCCTGCGTATCTGTAATAGAGACGCTTGATTTTTGGCAGGCACTTGGTTTTGAAATCACCTACAAGCAAACCCATCCATATCAATATGGTGTTGTTGAACGTGGTGGACATCAGCTTCACTTCGGCAGATTGAAAGGTATGGAGGCGAAGAATAATTTTTATACCGGTTGTCTCATTATGGTTACAGATGCAGAAGAAGTATACCAGGAGATAACGCATTCTCTTAAACAACACATAGGTCGCGTGCCACATACAGGTATACCGAGAGTATCGCGAATGAAACCCGGCACAACGCGCTTCACATTAACGGATGTCTCCGGCAACTCTATAATTTTCGTCAGCAATGGTGAGCAGGATCAAAAGACTTGGGAAAAAGCAGAGAATAAAAATCAAAGTAAACTACAACGTGCTATAGCTATAGCAATACGCTTTCGCGATTACAAGAATGATGACGCAGCTGCTATTAAAACACTGGATGCAGCCCTTAAAAGAACCAACAACGAAAACACAGTACATATAGCCGAAGCATTAATCATACGAATTGAACTGGCGGAGCTTGCTAAAGATTCTGTTAAAGTTGCTGAATGCAAATTGTTGTTAAAGAAACTCAACTTACCTGAACGCGATTTAGGCTTGCTTAAGCAAAAGCATAGGACATTGAAATGAGTATAGTATATATGATTATGATATTACTTCTGAACGGATGTACCTCCATGCATCAGAGTCCCGGAGGCCGGTGACTCTGATGGGGTGCAAGTGTTAACTATAGCCAACAGAACGTTAAAAATAAAATAGTCAAATATATAGTCATAGAATGACATCGAATATCCGCCTCTGTAATTACCCAATAAAGAAACAATCAAATCTAAATTTACAGCAACCAGAACAAATAGCATTAGCGGCAGGACAAGAAAGAGCATGTAAAACCAAATACCCAAACGGAAATTTTTAAGATGAATACCGTACAACTGACTCGATAGAAATATCAGTGCTACGAAATACACCAATACCATCCATCTGAGTAAATAAAATGAGACGTTAATCTGTCTATCATGGCCCAGAAACAAAAGTATTTCATCACTGGAAGAATCGGTGTAGGTAAGCCCAAGAGTCATGAATCCACTAAAGAATAAAACTGCCGGCGGATTAATTTTAGACTTCATAACTTACTTGACACTCAGTATTTTTTATGACCTTAGTTGTTTTTATTTCTTCAACATGCGCTGCAATAACGCTATCTTCTCATCTTCTTCTTTGAGTAAATCTTCGGTGAGTTATTCAATTTTCTTGGCTTGCTTTTTAATTACCTCAATGGCTTCTACATACTTATCCAGTGGTTTGAAGGTGCACTCATGATTATAGTTACTATTAGGACCCGAGTTGTATGATCCTTCGTAGTTATTCTGAACATTATAGATTGCCTTCTCTTCATCAAAATTCTTAATAGCTTCAGCGGGTACATTTAGTGCTTTAGCGAGGGCTTCGAGTTGGTCGGTATGTATAACATCTTTATTCTCAAGCATGGAGATTTTCTTCTGCGACCAATCTTCCCCAAGCTTATCAGTAAGGGCTTCCTGTTTAAGGCCTAACATTTCGCGGAAACGCTTCAGGTTTCTTCCCTGGTGTATAGTACGGCTTTTTGATGTCATCACAAAGTTTCTCAAAGAAAATACAAACCAACGGTTTAGCTCGCTCCTGTCACAGTCGGATAACGATTAACCAATAACGGCTCTGCCCTACGGCTGCTCCGAATCCCACTCGAAGTATTCATCCTTCTGCAGCTCTACTTCTTTCTTCTTCTGAGTGCCTTTGTTCTTGAAAGCTTCGCGGAGTTCTTTTACTTCGTTCTTTAGGTCGTTTACGATTTTCTTTTTAACAGCTTCAGTGTCGTATTGAATGCGATAGTTATCGGTAGTACCGGTGATTTTCAGATATAGTTTACTTTGTCCGGAGCCGTCTTCTTCAATGGCATCTTTTGCTTCTAGGTCAACTGTTTTCACCTGGCGTAGCGGTGTGATTATTCTATAGTCTATATGCTGATCGAACGTATGGGTGCCGCTCACCTTCAGACTGGTAACATTGGTGCGCACTTCCATCTGCGGTATATAGATCGTTTTGTTCTCGATATGTATATCGTTTTTTAAATCTGAAAAACGCAGGTGACTGAGGCCATCATCTTTAATATAGCGCTTCAGTTTTTGCATGGGTTCAAAGTCGTTTAACTCACCACGCTTGATCACGACTCCTATATCGGCAATAAGTGTTTCCGGGAAGAGACGCAGATCAGGCTTCAGTACCATCTCCAGGTTTACATCAGAATAGGCTTGTCCTTTGAGGTGTTTATCTTGTATAAAATCTTGCTTGAAATTTTCGAATACATAGAACACGCTATCGATATATATACCATCGAGCTTCAGCGTGCTTACTACATCAATCGCTTTTTTATTCTTGGTATCTACTATGCCTGAGCAGGTGAGTGCACCGCCCATGGTGTTGAGTGTGATATTACGTGAAACAGCCATTTCATTTTTTACCAACAGATCGCCCTTCAGGTTGCTTCCGTGAAAACGCTTATACTTCAACGTTTTTATATCGCAGTTGAAATTGAGGTTTATGTTACGTGATATATTGAAAGTAAATTCCTGGTCTTTGCCGGATGATGGCTCGCTAAAGCTGATCGCGAAAAGCTGGTTGAGATCAATATAGTTTGACTTTAGATCGGTTTCTATACCGATCGGCTGATCTTCAAACAACAGGAATGTAATTACATTCTTAAAAAAACCGTTGAGTAAAAAATCACTATTGCCAAGTTTACCAGCCACGTTGCTTAGCGCAAGATCGTTGTTACTGAATTGTAGGCTTCCCTTCAGATTTTGCAGCGGCACATTATCCTTACCGTACTGCAGACTTATATTTTGAAGTTCTATACTACCCTGCGTAGACACGCGCTGTGCTGTTGCTTTCTTTTTCAGCAACCCTATCTTTCCTTCAAACGATACATCAGCAAGCAAAGAACCTGAAACGTTTTTTATAGTCTGTACTGGATAAAAATCAAATACGGATGCTGCATCCAGACGACCTTTAAAATCGCACATTACTTCGGGATCTTTAAAATCCGACATCACAAAGTTTGCTGCGAATGATTGTCCGTTCAGTACACCTTTAATGTTCTTCAACACCAGTGTTGCTTCGCGCAGATCAGANNACCGAGAACGATGGACTTCTCCGCCTGCTGATCTCGCCTTTTAATTTTGATTTAAAGTATACATCGCCTTTGCTCTGGTATTTATCAAAACTCTTCGTTGCCGACTCAGGCAGCAATGAAAATATAGTTTGTATATCCGTATTCTCACCTTCCGTTATCAGGTCAATAACATTTTCGTCTTTCCAGCTATAGAGGCCCTGCACTTTAAATGCGGATTGTTTCAGCTTAAGTGTGGAAGGGTTGATTGTGAGACTCCGCTGTGCATCATTATATACCAGCTCGGTATTTACTATAAATGATTTATTGGCGAGGTATGAATTGCCATCAATATTGATCTTCTCGGTGGTAAGCTGTCCTTCAGCATCAATGTTATATATATTGTTGGTTGTACCGATTGATGCAATGAGATCTTCACTGGTAAAGGTAAGATCTTCAGAAGCCGAGATATTGATGAAGTGAACCTTTGTATTTTTAAGACTTACGTTGTTCAACTCAAAACTTACTGTGCCGGGCGTGGATTGTTTTTCGCTCTTGGTATCTTTCAGGATGGTGTAATTGTTCTCCCCATCGGCATCTACCTTCAGGTTTGTTTCGCTATCACGAATCTTGAGACCGCGTATAGTATATTTTCCCTTCCAAACCTCCACCGGGTTAAGCTGAAAGGAAATTACTTCGGCCGTAAGCAACGGATATTTACCAGGGTGACTATCTTCCACATATACATCGGTAAAAACAATGGATAGTTGCGGGAACTGCTCAAAGAGCGAAACATCCATCTTGCCAATGTTTACGGGCGTATTCAGGCTCTTGTTAGCCTCTACAATGAACTGGTTAATGATCTTGTCTTTGAACAGAAACACGGATACCACCAGCGACACAAATATGACTGTGAGTGTCAGCGCTGTGTAAAAAAGTATCCTCTTAAACGTTTTCAAGCTTAAAAAATGGTTTGACAAAAATACTGTCAAAAACCGAACCTG
>DJFR01000221.1 GCA_002432545.1 Flammeovirgaceae bacterium UBA5867
TTACACGTTATCCGTTAATCGTTTAACAAGCTCGGTTAACAATTAACGGATAACGGTTAACGCTTCATCAATTCGAGAGGACTTTAAACTCGACCCGGCGGTTAAGTTCGCGACCTTCCGATTCATCATCGTTGCTGGCAAGTGGTTTACTTTTGCCATAACCAACGGCTTTGATTCTGCGGGTATCAATACCTTTCTTGGTGAGATAATCTTTCACGGCCTCTGCACGTTTTTGTGAGAGGAACATATTATAGGCTTTTGTTCCGATGGCATCGGTATGACCGGCAAGCTCGATCGTCATATTGTTGTTCGTGCGCATCATAGCTTCCAGCTTGTTAAGTTCTGTATAAGACTCTGTCTCAAATGTAGCTTTGTCAAAATCAAAGTAAATATTGCGCAGGATTGAAGTAACACCCACAGAAAGTTTACGCAGCTCAATTGTACGGGTAACTACTTTCTCTTCTGTAGTCGCACCCTGAATTTTTACATTCATATTCTGGAATGCATAGCCATCACGATCGATTGACAATCTGTAATCTTTAGCCTGTGCATTCTTGATCGTAAACTCATATACACCATTACCTTGTGAGGTAGAGCCTACAATTACATTATCCTTCGCACCTACCAGTTTTACTTTAGCATCCAGTGGTGCTTTGTCGCCGGCATCGAGTACTGTTACCACATACTTAAGCGGAACGATTGGTTTCTTGGGCTCTTTCTTCGGTTCGGTTTTAGGTTCTGTTTTCGGCTCAGTCTTGGGCTCGTTCTTCGGAGGATTATTCTTCGGCTCCGTTGGTGTTACTACCACCGGGTCAGTCTTCGGTTCGTTCTTTGTAACAACCGGTGTTTCGCTTGTTTGTTGTGCTGTATCTTTGGGAGGCTCCGGATTTTTCGCCACTGCCGGCTGTGGATTCTTAAGACCATCCGGAATGGTGATCATATATATATCGGTATAACCCATACCATCTTCACGAACAGAAGAGTAGTACGCACGCTTGCTGTCTTTAGACGATACGAAGTATATATCATTATCAGGTGTATTGATAGGGTAGCCGAGGTTTTCCGGATCAGACCATTCGTTACCTTTTGCATCGAGGGTAGATTTGAAAACATCGAAACCGCCCATACCCTTGTGACCTTTACTACTGAAATATAGTGTTACCAGGTCGTAATCTATAAAAGGCGCATCGTCATCCTGATCGGTGTTGATCTTCGGACCGAGGTTCTTTACGTTCGACCATTCTCCTTTACTGTCTTTTGTTGCGCGGTATAGATCGAGACCACCGAATCCACCGGGGCGGTTACTGGAGAAGTACAAAGTCTTTTCATCAGATGAAATAGAAACTGATTTTTCTTCGAAGCTTGAATTGATAATGCCGGGCATTGGTACAGGCTCACTCCACACACCGTTGGTTCGTTCGCTATAGTATATATCGCCACCGCCATCATCCATATAAATAAACAATGTGTTACCATCTGCAGACAAACCGAGGTTTGAGTTGTGATACGGTGTGTTAACCGGCATACCAATGTTTTTGGCGTACGACCACGTGTTGCCTTGCTTGGTTGCAAAGAATATATCTTCCCATGGCTTGTTATCGTCTGCCACGTTCTGGTTCAAGTTGTCTTCTCTTCTTCGTGTGGTAAAGAATAGTTCGTTCTCCTGTTCGTTCAGCACAGGTACATAGTCTTCGTATTCTGAATTGATCTCACGGCCAATATTTACAATCGAGAAGTTCTTGGGACTTGAAAAATACTCTTTGGCGTTCTGACACTCATATATAGCGCGGTCTACCACAGCTTCATCAACTTTATCTTTGCCCTGGTAGTTGGGTTTCTTGGCAAGCTTCTCTTTATACAGATTATAGAATTTTACAGCCTGGTCGAATTTTTCTCCATACTGAAAACTTCTTCCGATGGAGTATTCTATATCAAAACGGTAAGAAGGGTCCTGTCTGTAAACACGCAGCAGGTACTTTGCAGCCATGTGCTTATCGATCGTTATCAGGTGCAGACGCCCCGCTTCGTAATTTGCTTTTATAAATGTAGTGTCAAGATCGGCAGCCGTAACTACCAGCGCACGCGCATCATCGAGGGCTTTTGTAGCCTCCAGGGTAAGTTCGGCCTGCGTCATGTACTCCTGCGCAAGTTCTTTCGGATCTTGCTGGCTGAAAGCTGGTTTGGTAAGTACAATGAGAGTCAAAAAAATCAGTACACTTCGGATACTGGACATCGCTTAAAAAATTTTTACACTAAAAGTTATGAATAAAAAGCTTCACAATAATAATACAAGATAGGAAAAACTGTGGATTCCGGCACAGAAATTTGATATCATAAATTCACATTTATTACAAACTTAGTATTTTGGGCTTCAATTATTACTTTAACAGATGAAGATTACGAAGGCCGAGTTTATTTCAAGTTATGCAGATGTACGCAAATGCCCGGCTCCTGATAAAGCCGAGTTCGCATTTATAGGCCGCTCAAATGTAGGTAAGTCTTCGCTGATCAACATGTTAACACAGACGAAAGACCTGGCCAAGACTTCAGCCAAGCCCGGAAAAACGCAAACCATCAATCACTTTCTGATCAACGAAACCTGGTACCTGGTCGATCTTCCCGGGTATGGTTATGCCAGTGTAAGCAAGACTATACGCGAAGGTTTCGGGCAAATGATTGAAGATTACGTTCAGAAGCGCGAAAATCTTTCATGCATTTTTGTTCTGGTCGATTCACGGCTCGAGCCTCAGAAAAGTGATCTCAGCTTTATCAACTGGGTTGGAAGTAAAGGAGTGCCCCTGGCGATTGTGTTCACAAAAGTTGATAAACTAAAGCTAAACGAACTTCAGCGCAATATTCAGCAATTTAAAAAAGCTGTACTGGCTGATTGGGAGGAACTGCCACCTATGCTGATTACATCTTCTGAAAAGAAAACCGGTCGCGATGAGTTACTCGATTTTATAGACGATGCTCTGAAAGTTTACAAGCAACAGGAATAAGCCAACGAACGCACTGCACGCAATCCTCTCACTATTTTCATAATCAACTTTTGCCTGCTTTCTGTTTTAATTAGCTTTGCGCGCATTGAGATAATTTAGCATTGAGATAATTACATTATGACTTTAGCAGAAATAGCAACCATCTCTGGAAAGGGAGGACTCTTTAAAGTAATGGCACCTACAAAATCGGGGGTGATCCTGGAGTCGCTGGACGATACCAAGACCAAACTGGTAGCCACAGCAAATCACAAACTTTCTTTGTTGAATGAGATCTCTATCTATACAACAACCAAAGAAGGTACCGTGGCATTGGAAAATGTTCTGAAAAAAATCCATACTGATTTTGGTAACGACCTCGGTGTAGATTCCAACTCCGATGGAAGTGAATTAAAATCTTTTCTGAAAGCCGTGCTGCCGGAGTATGATGAGAATCGGGTATATGTTTCGGATATCAAGAAGCTGGTGAAGTGGTACGAGCTTATTCAAAAGCATGCTCCTGATATTCTTACCGGAGCAAAAGAAGAAGAGAAGAAGTAATTTTTTTCCGGTACAGGAGAGAAGAGTTATACTTTCCTGTACCGGATATATACTATTTACCTGCTGCAAAATTCGCAGCCAGCGTATTCAGATCCTGCGCAGCAAGTCCTTTCCCCGCGTGGATTACAATTCTATATTGAAATTGAGTTGTCTGATCTTTCGATAATTTAAGATTCAACTCCTCTTTACCTTCACTGAAAATCTTTTGCCCTAACGGGTTTGCTGCAAACAAACCATAACCGCGTGCATGCCAATATGTAGGGTACCCTACATTTTTAGGATGATCAATAATGGCGATCGAAATTTTCTCTCCATCCTTTTCACCATTCAGGCAAGTCCATACCGAACGCTTTGCCCATGTAGCATCGCCTGTTATACCTTCCTTGTTTACATAGAGTCCGGTAACACCGGCATTATCGAGTTTCGAAACAGCCGTAACGTTACCATGCACATCCACAAATTTATCTTCCTGTTTGGAAGGCATTTCCAACGCCCGGGCTACACGTATGGCAATAAAGCCATCCTTTACATCTTTAAACAAAACTTCGGGTGCTATAGCTTTCAATACACATGCACGATCGATGATGAAATTTCCGTTTTTAGCCGTGAATACAAAGTCTGTTGTTTCCTCCAGCAATACATTACCATTGATATCCACCCAATGACTCACGGTTCTCAGTTCAGCTTTATCTTTACCTCCTTTGGCTAGCAGCGTGCGCTGATGGCGGATTGATCCGTATTTATCTTTCTTCTCTTTGGCTATAGCATCGCTGTTGTTCCAGAAGTCGAGACCATTTACACTTTCATAATTTAACCATATACCTACATGGTGTGGATGATCGGTGCGCTCGCCTGCACGGGGCGCAATCGGAAAACCGCGCGTAACTACATTTCCTGTAAGCGTTTTTACCGGGAAGAGTACCGGCTTTTCAGTAGAATCGAAATAACAATAAGCAGTTAGCAATTTGCCATCATACAAAATCTCAATTTTCTTATCGGCCTTTTTTTCAACAACAGAGAAACCTTTCTGTGCCGATGCAGAAGCTATAAGTATAAATAACACAAGAGTAAGAATACCGGTACGCATGTTCATGAAGAAAAAATTTAGATATAGATAATTGCAGGTATATACGGANNGCACCTGTCTGTAACCCATAGACGTGCCGTTATGCAAACGACCCTGACTTGTCTACCATATTTTTAGAGCCAACGTAAAACGCAGTGCGCTGGTGCAGCGACTCCGGCACAATATCGAGTATACGCATGGAGCCATCGGTAGCCTTACCCCCTGCCTGCTCGGCTACAAATGCAAGTGCATTACACTCGTACATCAACCGCAGTTTACCATTGGGATCTTTTGCTGTTGCAGGGTAAATATAGATACCGCCCTTTAACATGTTACGATGAAAGTCTGCTACCAGCGAGCCGATATAGCGGGCAGTATATTTCTGATCTTTGCAGTACTGCACATAGTCCTTAACAGGCTTTGCAAAAGAGTTTGCAAACCCTTCATTGACAGAGTATATTTTTCCATCCACAGGCATGTGCATATCAGGATGGGAAAGAAAATATTCACCCAGTGTTGGCTCATAAGTAAAACCGTGAACACCGTGGCCGGTAGTATATACCATCATGGTAGAAGATCCATACAACACATATCCTGCTGCCACCTGGTCGGCACCGCGCTGCAGTATATCTTCCTGCTGAATGGGTGTGCCGATCGGACTCTTCCTCCGGTAAATCGAAAATATAGTACCGATGGAGACATTTACATCAATATTGGAAGAACCATCCAGCGGATCGATGGCAATTACATATTTACCTTCGTTGTTCAGATCAACAAACGACTCTGCTTCCTCGGATACCAGCGCACATACTTCACCACCTTTTGCCAGGGCCCGGGTAAACCGGATGTTTGCCAGTACGTCTAATTTCTGCTGGTCATCTCCGGCTGTATTTTGTGAGCCTACAGCCCCCATGATATCAATCAGGCCGGCTTTATTCACTTCACGATTCACAACTTTAGAGGCCAGTGCTATATCGCGCAGCAACTGCGAGAGCTCTCCGCTGGCGTAAGCGAACTGATCCTGGTTGCTTTTAATGAAACGGTCCAACGTACTTCCAATGGGTTGTGCAATTCTGGAGGTCTCAATACTTGGTGTGTTGGCTTTATTGATTGATCTTTGCATGCGTGTTCGAAAATTTGTCTAAAGTTAATTTCGCAAACGATTTAGTCAACGTAAAATGAAGGTTTTTAAATTTGGAGGAGCTTCGCTGAAAAATGCGGACGGAGTAAAGAATGTTGCATCCATCATTCAACAACATGGTCCTGACAGACTGTTGGTGGTCGTTTCTGCCATGGGCAAGACTACAAATGCACTCGAAAAGATTCATGCTATCGCTGCTGCCGGCCAAAATGCTTCATCTCAAATTAGCACGCTATACGAGTATCATCAAGAAATCATTCAACAATTATTTTCACCGGGGCATGAAGTATATAAAGCTGTTGATACATGCTTTGAAGAATTAAAAACGGAGCTTGCCGAGCCCGGTGAGTTTGATATGGTATATGACCAGGTGGTGTCGTTAGGCGAAATCATATCTTCTGTCATCCTTCATCATTACCTTACCAGTCTACAGCTGTC
>DJFR01000225.1:0-10056 GCA_002432545.1 Flammeovirgaceae bacterium UBA5867
ATACTACCAGATTAAAGAGAAAGGCAAGAAACCTTCTGAAGTATATTTAGAAGTAGGCTTTGAAGATCTTTCGCATTTTTCATTTGCGTTTAAGAATGCTTTTGGACATGCACCTACGAAAGTGTAGTTGTTTTATAGTTGAACGCTCGCCAGGATTTTAATAAGATCTTCTTTTGATTCGAAGATAAGATGGTTCTTTTCAGAGAATTGTTGCATGGCCTCAACCTGCGCTTCTGTGAAGTACTTCTTTATCAACGTATCGTCAAATACTTTCCGTTTCGTACGGTCACGATCTACAAAACGGCCTTCTACTACTTTTCTGATTACTTTATAATATGGCTCAATCAAACCATCCTTACCAAGAAAGTATACCGTTTCTGTTTGCTTGAGCACTGTGCTGCTTCCTATATTCTGTGATGGCATCACAAAACCATTGGGCATTTGTGTTGGTCCGGATTCACCGGATTTCACTTTCACAGCTAGCGGATCCACTTTTGATATAACGGCAAAGTCGGTGAAATCACGCAGCACTTCAAAAAAGAAAGTTCTTTTTACTGTATCTTTCTCCTCTTTATACGCCAATGAGTAATACACACGCTGACGCTTTTGTATGATATCATAGAATTCGAATCCAACAACGTTACGAGCTACATACGCCTTTGAAACTTCGTCATTAATAATTGATACTATACCTCTTTCGTCATTCAATTTAATTTGTCCCTTTAGCTCAGCACCAGTGCTTAACAGAATGCTACCTTCGCCCGACTCAATCGCGCGATCCATGGCATTGTATTTGTCACTTTGACCATTCGCAGAAAGATCAATAAAACTTAAAATAATCATGAAAGGAAAAAAATAGCGCATTCGCATAGCAGGTAGTATTAGGTAGCAAACTGATAAAGTATATCTCTAACGAGGAGTAACGCTGTTTAATATCTTAACTAAATCTTCTCTTGATTCAAACGTAAGCTGATTCTTTTCAGAAAACTTCTGCATGGTATTAATCTCTGCCTCGGTAAAGTATTTCTTCAAAAGATCATCGCCAACGATTTTTCTCTTTGTTTTTTCACGATCATAAAAATCACGATCTATAAACTGCCGGATAACTTTAAGATAAGGTTCGATAGTTCCATCGTTGCCCATAAAGTAAACCGTCTCCGTTTGACTAACTCTTGTAGTAGTAGTGTTGAAAGCATTTGTCGGTGTTGGACCTGTGCCCAGCGTGCCGTTATGTTGCTTTACCTTTACTTCAACGGGATCTATTTTTGATATGACGGCAAAATTCCTGAACTCACGAAGTACTTCAAAAAAATAGAAACCTGTTCCACTCTGCTGGTCCTCAAATTCCAGAGAATAAAACACACGTTGTCGCTTTACAGACTCGTCAAAAAAATTGAAAGTCGTTATGCTCCTTGGTACAAATGAGCGAGAATTATTTCCGGTCTGGAATGTAACAATACCTTGTGAGTCATTGAAGCCAACCAATCCGATTAGTTCCTCTCCGTTGCCCAGTATAATGCTTCCATCTCCCCACACAACATTGGGATTCAACGGCTCAAGCTTTTTTGTCTGTGCTGCTACAGAGATGCTTACCAGGCACACCAAGATTAGGATTAGATAACGCATAGCAAAGCAATATTACAGAATAGTTGAGTAACTGCGAAAAGACTATTTTGTTTGCAAGACATGTTCGCAAAAAGCCATCTCATGAAAAATCACTCGCAAACCTTTGCTCCAACGCTAAAGCAATAAAACTATATTATCTGAAATATATATTAAGTTGCGAAATCAGGAATAAAACAAACCACTTGGTACATCAACATACCAACATCAAAACTTCCTCAATATCACCACACCCGCCACAATCAACGCCACACCGGCAATTCTCCATATATTAATAGCATGCTGTTGTGGTACCAGTATCTGGAAATGATCGAGCACCAGGGATATAACCATTTGTCCTAATACAATAAGACCGAATGTAAGCGCGGGACCAAGTTTCGGAAAGGCAAGTATGATTACGGTAACGTAGAATGCGCCTAATATACCTCCGATCCACGCCTGGGGTGGTGCCGATTTTAATCCTGACCATGAAAAAGATTGCCCGGTTAAAAGTATATATAGCACCAGTGCTACCGAACCCACCACAAAGGATATAAGTGAAGCGTATACCGGGCTCTCCACAGCTTTACCCATTTTCGCATTAAGACCTGCCTGAATCGGGAGAAATGCTCCTGCCACTAACGATAAAATTATCCAACCAAATTTGTTCATAGTAAAAGTCAATTAATTACGTTGACAAGTATACCATACCGGGTCTAAAAAGCAAAAGCAATCTTTTTGACTCGCATACGTAACCAACCTTCATCATCTAATCGGCACAATGTCAAGTAATTAAACATCATTCAGGTGACGACCGAAAAAAAATAAAAAAAATTTTATCGTCAATGTCCAATTCACGGGAAGTCAGTCATTGTAGGGTTGTAAATCAAAACACATTAAACATTAACAACATGGAACCAAGACTGAATTTCAATGAAAAAGGAAAAAGTGCTTTCAAAGCTATGTATGGTTTAACCGTATACCTTTCCAAATCATCGATTGAGCAACCGCTTTTAAATTTATTGTACTTCCGCGTATCGCAGATTAATGGTTGTGCGTATTGTCTCGATATGCATTCCAAAGATTTACGTGCCAACGGCGAGACCGAACAACGACTTTACATGCTCGATGCCTGGCGAGAATCTCCGATCTATACCGATCGTGAGCGTGCAGCACTGGCCTGGGCCGAAGCCATCACCAAAGCACGTGTATCAGACGAAGTGTTTGAAGAAGTACGAACACAGTTTTCGGAAGATGAAGTGATCGAACTTACCGTTGCTGCCAACACGATCAATTCATACAACCGTATCAATATAGCATTTCGTCCGGTAGCCGGAACGTATCAGCCCGGACAGTTTGAAGTACATGCTTAACGTTTAAATTTACTTCGCTAAATTTAGAACAACATCAAGCAAATTCACACCTATAAACACATAGATATTAACAACTTTAAAATATATAGTTATGAAAGATTTCCTGTTATTGTTTCGTCAACCAAGCTACGATTATAGCAACACATCGCCCAAAGAAATGCAAGCCCTTACCGAGAAGTGGCAAAACTGGGTAGGTGGTATAGCTGCGCAGGGTAAATTAGCCGGTAGCGGTCCTCGCCTCGCGATGGAAGGAAAAGTATTGAAAGCCGGAGGTGTTGTTACCGATGGCCCGTTTGTAGAAATACGCGAGCGACTGGGTAGCTTTATTATTGTAAAAGCCGAGAGCCTCGAAGAAGCTACTACATTAGCGCACGGATGCCCGGCTATAGATTCTAACGGCAGTGTTGAAATAAGACCTGTTATGAATTAACGAATTATTCCTCACCAAAACCACTCTGGCCTACCGGGGTGGTTTTTCATTTTTAGTATGGAAAAAGAAAACCGTTCGCTTAAAGATCTCTTTCAGCAGGAGTTTACTAAAATGGTTGCTGTTATCAGTAAACAATTTGGGTTGCAACATATTGAACTGGCCGAAGATATAGTCAGTGAAACATTCTTGCTTGCAACCGAGACGTGGGGTATAAAAGGTGTTCCTGAAAATCCAACAGCATGGCTGTATGCCGTAGCCAAGCAAAAAACACTATATCATTTCAGGCGGAGCAAGATCTACGAAGAGAAGGTTAAGCCGGCACTCCTGGAATCTCCGGAGAAGAATGAAGAAACTGATTTCTCAACGCAGAATATACGCGACAGTCAGTTACAAATGCTTTTCGCGATCTGTACTCCGGCCATTGCCAGTGAAGCGCAGATAGGCCTGGCATTGCGTATTCTCTGCGGATTTGGTATCGATGAAATTGCCGAAGCTTTTCTCTCGAACAAAGAAACGATTAACAAAAGATTGTTCCGGGCAAAAGAAAAACTTCGGGAAGAAAATATCAGGATGGAATTACCATCGGAGAATGAAATCGCAAAGCGGCTCGATAATGTATTGCATATACTATACCTGCTTTTTACCGAAGGATACTACTCTAAAACACAGAACGAGATCCTGCGAAAAGATTTATGCCTGGAAGCACTGCGCCTGTGTATAATGCTTACGGAGTATGACCGTACCAATCTTCCACAAACCAATGCCCTGCTTGCACTCATGTGCTTTCACGCTTCACGGTTTAATGCCCGCCAGACGAGTGGCGATGGATTTGTACTATACGAAGATCAGAATGAAGCATTATGGGACCAGGCGCTAATCCGACAAGGTATATATTTCCTGGATCGTTCTGCGCGTGGCGAAGAAGTAAGCTCCTACCATCTTGAAGCACGCATTGCACACTGGCATTGTATGAAAGAAGACACCGTAGAAAAATGGAACGATATACTTCAGCTATACGACCAGCTTTTAACAATTAACTACTCCCCCAGCGTAGCACTTAACCGAACGTTTGCATTATATAAAGTGCATGGTGCGAAAGTTGCATTGCATGAAGCTGAACAACTTCAACTGGAGAATAATCATTTCTATTTTATTCTGTTGGGTGAGTTGTATAAAAGTATCGATGCTGAAAAGGCACTCCGAAACTTTGAACGCGCGTGGTCATTGGCAAAGACGGAAACGGAGCGACACGATATTCAACAAAAGATAGACAATCTCACGCATATATAGTATAACCAAAAATAGGTATGCATGAGTACGTTTAAGAACTATGCATACCGTATTGCATTACGCCAAAACATTTTGACTGGCAAAGGCATAATCGGTATAGCCTTTACTATCGGGAGTATAAAACGTATCAGGGTTTGATTCCTGCAGCGCTATACCATGTTTTAACCGGTAATGAAGATCAGGATTGGAAATGAAAGGAGTTCCAAACGAGATCATGTCTGCTTCACGATTGGCCAGCGCCTGTTCTGCACGTTCGCGTGTATAGCCACCGTTGAGTATGAGAATGTTTCCAAAGGTATTGCGAATCGATTTCAATAATGTCAGACCTTCCTCAGAGGTACGGGCAGCATAATCGATCACATGCAGATATAGTATATCCAGCTTCGACAACTGTTCTGCGAGATATGTGTAGGTCGCTGCTATTTCGGAGTAAAGCGCCATATCATTAAAGACATTATATGGTGAAAGTCTTATCCCGACCTTTTCCTTTCCAATTGCGTTTACAACAGCTTCCGTTACCTCCAGTACAAAGCGACTTCGTTTTTCTATAGAGCCGCCATATTCATCTGTGCGCTGATTGGTATTGGGGTTTAGAAATTGTTCAAGTAAATATCCATTGGCCCCGTGCAGCTCCACACCATCAAAGCCAGCATCAATGGCATTTATAGCAGCACGTGTGAATTCTGCTATGGCTGTCTTTATTTCATCGTGTGTCATGGCTTCTGGTTTTTCTTTGGGTTGTAAACCCTGAACATCCGTCCACATATCGCCAGCGGCCTGTATAGCCGAGGGAGCCAGTATCTTTGTACCCGCAGGCATGTTTGCTGAATGAGAAACTCTTCCTACATGCATCAGTTGGGTAAAGATCTTTCCTCCTTTTGCATGCACGGCAGTTGTTACTTTTTTCCAGCCTGCAATTTGTTCCGCAGAATATATACCGGGTGTGCGGGCATACCCTATACCGTTGGGTGAAGGTGAATTTCCTTCTGTAATAATCAGTCCTGCACCGGCACGTTGCTCATAATACGTTGCCATCAGGTCGTTAGGAACAGAACCCAAAGCACGCGAGCGCGTCATAGGCGCCATAGCGATGGCATTGCTGAATTCTATTCCGTATTTCTTTACCGGACTGAAAAGATTAAGGGTGTTTGTATAACTCATGTTTGTTGTGCATTAAATTTTGCAAACACAAATTCAAATACAGGACACAGCATAGTCAATTAGTCAAAGAAACATGACTGCTCAAAACCACGTTAGCATCATTAAAATCAAACTATTTTTTTTGAACCTTTTTATAAAAGGATACCTTGTACAAGAAACAAAGCTAGCTTTATGGTATACAATGAATGCGGTCAGAAAGAAGTGACTACCCTCCACCATGATCTCCCGAACTATATGGATTGTCCGGCAGAGCCCATTCTGAAACTTATATCAGGAAAGTGGAAACCGCAGATCCTGTACCTCGCGTCAAAAGGTACTCTTCGTTTCAATAGTTTACTTCGGCAGCTTCCCGGTTCCAGCAAACAATCAGTCTCTGCAGCTTTGCGCGAACTTGAGGAAGCACAAATACTCGTGAAGAGAATTGTACAGGAAAAACCTTTGCATATAGAATATACCTTGACTGAAAAAGGTCATTCCACGCTTTTGATCTTCCGGCTGGCATCATCCGTTTCAAAACATGATTAGGTAAGATATATATACCCTTTCCGTGAGAATACTGTATGCGCTTTGATTTCGTTATACCGTGCGATATACTGAAGCCGTTCATAAAGACATTCGCTATTCAGGAAGCAGAAGAAGAACGATCGTACAAAGTACTACCCGACACAAACATTGTTATCGGGTTTCAGTATAAAGGCCGGTTATCCGTTATCGAAAATTTGCAGGAGACTAAACTTGCAACAGCGGGTATAACCGGTTTAACCGACCGGTATAAAGTATTCAAAAATTCAGGCAGCATTGGCAGTGTACTGGTATACTTTAGAGAAACCGGGGCACGGGCATTTTTTAAACAACCGCTGCATGAATTATTCCAGGAAAGTATATCGCTTGAAAATTTCATACTCCGATCGGAATTACTGGTGCTCGAAGAACAACTTAATGAAGCACGAACCGATCAGGACAGAATCAAGATCGTTGAACAATTTCTGATAGCACGCATGACGGTTGAAGCTCCGGACAAACTTGTAGCCGCTGCACTGGCTTTAATTCATCAGCACAAAGGCAACATCCGCATTGCTGCATTGGCACAACAACTTCACACCAGTCAAAGTCCATTGGAAAAGCGATTCAGACAAACCGTTGGTACCTCTGCAAAAAAATTTGCCGCCATTGTTCGCTTAAAACACACGTTTAAAAATTTTACACCCGGTAAGTCGCTTACCGAATTAGGTTATGAAGCAGGCTTCTATGACCAGGCACATTTTATAAAAGAGTTCCGATCGTTTACAGGCGAAAGTCCTTCACAATATTTTGCATCCGGAACCACATAAACGATTTTTTACAATTGCCGGCCTGCGTAAATATTGACCTTTGCAATACCAAAGCACAAAAAATATGTTTACTCTTCAAAGCATTAAAGAAGCACACGCGCAGGTAAAGAGCGGAGCTGATTTTCCCCGGTATATTCAGGTCCTTAAAAAATCAGGCGTATCCGCTTATGAAAATTATGTAGCCGATGGGCATACACAATATTTTGGATCGGATAATTTTAAAATAACAAGCGATCCGAAATATACCGCTATACCAATAGCATCCGAAAGCTCCATCGATACACTCAAACATGACCTGGGTATACATCAGCAGGGCGGAACGGACTATCTTACCTTCTGCAAGCAAGCCGCCAAAGCCGGAGTACACAAGTGGACCGTTGATATCATAAATATGACGTGTACATACTATAACAAAGCTGGCACAGCCATACTTGTTGAAAGTATACCCGTGCCTTAGTGTAAAAGCGAAGTCGTTGTAAAGGTTGGCAAGTAGTTACCGTGCAAAGGGCGTTGGAGCTTCCATGATCAACTCCTGGCTGGTGATTGGGTGATTGAATATTAATTTGCTGGCGTGCAGGGCTATTGCATCCGGTTTATAGGGAACTTCTGAAGAATACAGGGCATCGCCTACAATAGGACAACCTATATATGCAAGCTGGCCGCGAATCTGGTGATATTTACCAGTATATAATTCGATGTCCCAAAGGAAGCGATCCGCACCAAGCGGCTTGACACTATACATCAATTTTGCTTCTTCTGCATAGGGGAACTCCTGTTCTGCGATCAGAGCTTTTTTCTTTTCTTTCCGGTGCCAATGATGCAATGTGCCGGTGTGTTGTTGAGGTGCATGATTGGTCAGTGCCTGGTAATACTTTTTTACCTTTCGTTCGGCAAATTGTTCACTCAGGTTTTTCAGTACACTGCGTTGTATCGCAAATAACACTATACCACTCACCGGGCGATCCAGTCGATGTATGTGCTGTGCATATACTTCCCGATCAGCCGGTATAGATGCCCGGATATATTTCTGCACCTGATGTAACAGGTTGGGATGATTATTACGATCGGGCTCTACCATCAGACTATTCGGTTTGTTTACTACCAATATATAGTCGTCCTTATATAGAATGTGATCGGGGACGTGAATCTGTATAGACATCAGTGCTTCAGGAGTCTGTCGCGAATAAATAAAAATATACTTAATCGATCAATATTTACCGATAAAAGTCTTGCGATGTTGCAAGCCCCATTCGATCATTACATCCATCACCGCTTCCAGGGAAGCACCAGATTTCGTTAATTCATATTCCACAACTACCGGTATACTATCGTGCACAGTCCTTTTCAAAACACCATTGGCTTCAAGATCTTTCAATTCCTTTGACAACATCCGCGGTGTTATGTTGGGGATATCACGCTCAAGCTCGCGAAAGCGTTTCTTTCCAAATCCCAAAGCAGCCATGATGGGCAACTTCCATTTCCCGTTCAACACATTCATTGTGTCGTTAATAGCAAGCACATACGTGCTCGGACAACTCTTGATTTTATCCAGTTCTGATAATCTTCCCATAGATGTATTTCAACCTGCTATACTCCGGTATAGTGCTATACTTTAGTATAGTGGTTACGAATGTATAGCAAAGGTAGGTAATTTTGAACAAACAAAAATCAATCACGTATGATCTTAATAACAGGAGCCACAGGACATTTCGGGAAAGCAACGATCGAGCACTTGCTAAAGAAAGGAACACCACCACATACCATTGCTGCACTGGTGCGCGATGAAGCCAAAGCAACGGAGCTTAAAGCAAAGGGTATACAAATCAGAAAAGGAGACTACAACGACTATGCATCCTTACAATCTGCCTTTACAGGAATTGATACATTACTATTGGTATCAGGAAATGATCTTCACGACCGACTGAAGCAACAGGAAAGTGCCGTGAACGCTGCACGTGAAGCCGGTGTGAAACATATTATCTATACAAGCTTTGTGCGCAAAAACGAAACCGATACTTCACCGATTGCTATGGTTGGCAAGTCACACATAGAAACCGAGAAATTTATAAAAGCTAGTGGTATACCTTATACCATTTTGCTGAATAATTTATATACGGATATGCTTCCGATATTCTTCGGTGAGCAGGTGTTGAATACAGGTATATTTCTTCCTGCCGGTTCAGGCAAAGCTGCCTATACCACACGCAACGATATGGCGGAAGCCGCTGCAAACATTCTGACTGGACAAGGCCACGAAAACAAAACATACACCATTGCCAATACGGAAAACTATACCCTGCAGGATGCCGCTACTATTCTACAGGAAATAACGGGTAAACCGGTACCGTACGTAAATCCTACCGTGGCAGACTATACCAATGCACTGACACAAGCGGGTGTACCGGCTGAGTATGCCAGTATATTTGCCAGTTTCAGTGAGGCAATCAGGCAAGGTGAGTTTGATGCATCAACCACCGATCTCGAAAAACTTCTGGGACGCAAGCCTGCTACTCTCCGTGATTATCTGACTTCTGTTTATAGTGGTAAGTAATGTTTTCAACATCACTTGTTATAGTATATCTCCGAGCAAGTATATAAATGGAAAGAGCCGGCATCAGATCGATGCCGGCTCTTTATTTAATAGTCATTTTGTAGTCTTATGAATGCTAGTCGATGGCAGGATATATGCGCTTCTTTCTGCTCAGAAATTCCTCTGCGAACGAAGGCCTGTCTTTGGTAATAATAATCACAACACCGTTGCGAGCTTTATCTCCATATAATGCAGTGAGATTAGGATCTTTCAGTACCTGGACTGATTCGATGCTTCCCAATGCTACGGCACGCGCAAACTCTTCGCGGCTCATTTCAA
>DJFR01000225.1:10073-20589 GCA_002432545.1 Flammeovirgaceae bacterium UBA5867
TACGGAATGAGACAAAGAATAATAATATACTCTATCGTTGATAAGTCCATAGCAGTGGGGTTTAATTTCCTGAATCTACTATAAATATACTACTATTGCAACCAGCATAGCGTTACTCTTGTTTCAGGGCATTGGTCGGATTTGACAGTGCCGTTCTGATCGTCTGGAAACTTACCGTACACAACGCTATTACCAGTATAATCACCACCGGTAGTATAAACAACCAAACGCTCAGACTGATGCGAACAGCATAGCCTGAAAGCCACTGTTCAATACCTAAATAGGCAACGGGTAATGCCACTACAGCAGCAATCAATACCACCTTAACAAAGTCTTTGGACAACAGGTGTACAATCTGAAGAACAGAGGCACCCAAAACTTTGCGAATACCAATCTCTTTGGTGCGCTGCACAATGGTAAAGGCAGAGAGTCCGAACAAACCAAGGCACGCAATAACAATAGCCAGCGTGGAGAATGTTGCAATCACCTGACCAAAGCGTATGTCAGCCTGGTATTGCTGATTATATTTTTCATCGAGAAAGAAGTAATGAAATACAGCATTCGGATATACTTTATTCCAGATCTGCTTTACCTCTGCCACAGCTTCTTGCATATCATCCGCAGAAAGCTTGACCGATACGTAATCTGCACTCTCCCAATAGCGCAGCAGTATTGGAATCTGCTGTTCCTTTGGTGACTGTTGATAGTACCTTTTCAATACACCAATGATTGTTGCCGGTTCTCCCTTCCATCGTGTCTGATAGGTTATCTTCGAACCAACGGCTTCTTCCGGACTTGCAAAGCCGAGGCGCGTAACGGCTTCTTCGTTGATAATAACTTCGTCATAATTAGGAGCGCCAGCAATGAAATTACGACCTGCTATAAATTCTATACCGAGTGTAGGGATAAAGTCGGCATCGATCGATGTAAGGTGGTAATTATAGCTTCCGTCCGCCTTATCCTGACCTACTCGCTTCACGTTGGACGTTGTACCCATTTCATGTGAACTCAAACCCGGCACTGTTCCTGACAAACCAACTTTGCTCACGTATGCACTTCGCAATAACTCATTTTTAAAAGCTTGTTGCCTTATGTGGGCAATCGAATCTATTGTCTCCTCGTGATTTGCGCGAACCACCATTGTTTGATCCAGGTTCAATCCAAGATCGTAATGCCGCATATAGTTTATCTGCAGATATACCGCGCACATACCTGCTATCAGTATGACGGTAGCAGCGAACTGAAAAACAACCAGGGCTTTTCGTAAATGCTGGCCGTGTGTTGATGTTCTCAGTTTACCTTTAAGCACCACGGACGGCTGAAAGGATGACAACACGAATGCCGGGTATAAACCGGAGAGTAAAGATCCGGTCAATATAAGCCCAACAAATATATACCAGAACATCGCATCATCTGTAAAGTCAAGGGGCAACAGCTGTCCCGTTAACTGACGGAAGAATGGAAGTCCCGTATGGAACATGATAAATGTTATAGCCGCTGCGAGTATATTGATCATGAACGACTCAGCGAGGAATTGAAACACAAGTTGCAGGCGTACAGACCCCATTGCCTTACGAATGCCTACTTCACGCGCACGTTCAATGGCACGCGCGGTAGAAAGATTTACATAATTTACCCAGGCTATAACAATGATGAAGATAGCAATGATAAACAGTACATATACAACTTTGGCATTGCCGTTGGCTTCCGGCTCAAATGATTTATTCGACAGCAGGTGTATATCTTTAATTGGCTCGGCAACAAAACGCTCATTGCCAATTTTGTCTTTTAGGGATATTGACAGATCGATAAGTATTTTGTTAAATGCGGCCAGGTCAGTGCCCGGTGCCATTTGCAAATAAGTATACTCATTATTTCCTCCCCAGCCATCCGTTTCATTATACCAGTTATATAATTTAGCCAGGGTTGTATGCGACAGTAATGCGTTATACTTGAGATGTGTGTTGGGTGGCAGGTCTGCAAACACAGCAGAAACCTGGTATACCTGGTTTAATAACTTTACAGACTCTCCCACTACATCTGTTCTGCCGAAATACTTTTTAGCAGTTGATTCTGAAAGAGCAATTTTATAAGGTTCTACTAAGGCAGTTTTAGGGTTCCCCTGCAATGTCTGCAGGGTAAAAACCGTAAATACCGATGCATCTGCAAAATATATTCCTTCTTCGAGAAACCTCCGGTTATCGGCTTCAACATCCTGCAGACCATCGTTGTGATACATCCGCACAAAGTCTATTACTTCGGGATGTTTTGCTTTTAATGTTGGAGCGAGCGGTGGGTATGTCTCACAATCTGTTACAATGAATTCACTACCATTGTAGAGATCGAGTGTAACACGGTAAATATTATCTGCGTTTTCATGGAAGTTCTCGTAGCTTCGCTCGAAACGAACATAGTGAATAACAAAAAGAAAGGCCGCCATACCAATGGCAAGTCCAAGAATATTGAGGATTGAGAATACCCGGTTTTTGAGTAAGCTGCGAAGTGCAACGCTGATATAATTTTGTAACATAGGCGTGGGGTGAACTAAACGCAGTCCTAAATTAATGCCAAGTATGAAAATTGTCTGCTGACGTGCAGAGCCACATATTGACAAAAATATACAATCAAAACATCCCACAAACGAACAATTTTGTACGTAACAGAACATCCGATCACTATGGTATAAATCCAGTAAGACATAAATGAAAATAAGAACCAACACTGAAAACGTTGTGATGTTCAGGTTGGATAAGTCGGAAGCAATCGGTAATTTTTCCACGTAATTATATACTTCGTGAGACTGCACCGATCACATTTAGTTATCTGAATTTATTGTTGTTAAGAATTGTAAATATTGATGAATATTATTCCACCCAAACCCATGAAAAAAATCCTGATAGCAATTGCTGTTGTTGCCAGCATGAATGTTTCTGCACAGACCAAAGAAGTATCGCGCAACTGGACATCCTTTGTGCAAACTGTTGATGCATCTTTCCTGAAGAAGAAAGTAAAATTTAAAGTAACAGCTTCTGCCAAAGCCATTATAGCAGACTCATCTGCGTGGGCGGGTATATGGGTGCGTGTTGATAACAAAAATGGCGAGGCCGGCTTCTTCGAGAATATGGGCGATAGACCTATACGTTCCGGTGAATGGCGCACCTATACCATTGAAGGCGAAATGGACTCCAATGCCGACAAGATCAATTTTGGCGGCCTGTGTATGAACAATGGAAAATTCTACTTTGATAATTTTGAATTCTATGTGCAGAATGATGCCGGTAAACTTCAGAAGGCACCTATAAAAAATGCAAGCTTCGAAATGCCCGTGGCAAAAAATGTTATACCCGAGTGGAGTGAAGGCACCAATCCGCTGGCACCGGTGCGCATCAAAGAGTTTACGTTTGCTTCTGTGAGTGATGCTACGAATGGCAAAAGTGCTTTGGTCATTGAAGGCAAAGGTATAAAACGCGATACAACGTATCTCATCGGACCGGTAGAAGGTTTCTCACCGCAGATCGGCACACTGATAACGATGCTCAACAACCTGAGCACGCGGGTGGAGAACAGTGTAAAGCTATTGAACCTGCAGGAGACCGACCACATGATGGACGACAAGGCAAATACAATCGGGGCGCTGATCATGCACCTTGCAGCAGCCGAAGCATACTACCAGGTATATACATTCGAGAATCGTGAGTTTAACGAAGAAGAAAAACAAAAATGGGAAGTAGCACTGAACCTCGGAGAGGAAGCACGCCAGAAATTTAAAGGTCAGGATATAGAATACTACCTGGCTATATATAGGGATGTTCGAAAAAAGACCATTGAAGAATTACGCAAGCGTGATGATCAATGGCTGGCACAGGTCCGACCGGGCTCCGATATCAATAATCATTTCTGCTGGTTCCATGTGATGGAACACCAGTCGAGCCACTTAGGACAAATCCTGTTGATGAAGAAGCGCTTACCCAAGCGGGAAGAAAAACAGGAAGTCAAAGTCGAGCGTGGACATTGAGTTCTGATTTTTTATAAGGTTGAGATTGTCGCTTGTAATCACGGGCGACAATTTTTTTTAAAGATTCATCGTACAAAGAGCTGCGAAGAAAGACCAAAAGTTTCGTGGACAGATTGAATTCCTGAAATATATTTACAACCAGGAATGGATGCTGAGTTTTTAAAGTTACTGATCATTATAGCAGGCGCAGCACATATAGCGTTGTGTCTCGGCAGTATGTTAATTCCCAAAGTATTGCAATGGAATCGTCACCTGGAGAACCTGCAGCCCCTGCTCCGGCAAATGTTCTGGACGTATGCCGCCTATATACTCGTTATTAATTTTTGCTTTGGTGTTGTGTCGCTTCTCGGGACAGATGAATTGCTAAGCCGTTCCTTTCTCGCAAAAAGCATCACAATTTTTATAAGCATATATTGGCTCACACGGATTGGAATCCAGTTCTTTTACTTTGACAAAACGGATGCTCCCAAAGGAGCAATCTATACCCTCGGTGAAATAGTACTGGTTCTTCTCTTCCTGTTTTTTACCATTGTATACCTGCTGGCATTTCTTTATAACAACGCGTGGATCTGACTCTCCTATACCTTCTTTCCTTCGGAATAGTTTTATTACTCATCGGGTATATCATTCCTGCTGTAAAAGACAAATCGCTGGCACAAGGGATCGCCTGGAGTATATGCATTGTTACGGTAATTTTTGCTTCCTTCATTACAGCTGATGCATCTTCGCTTGTTCGTATGGTGGCGATTGTATCCTTGCAACTTTTATCCATGAAAATCATTGTTATTGTGGAAAGCTATTCCGGAAAGATGAAGTTGAATCCATTACAGTGGTCGGCATTTGCACTCGGATGGTTTGGTATGCGTCCCGTTTTATTCGAATCATTTCCGTCACAACGGTTACCCTACGCGGCAATCGCTATACGCGGACTTTCGCGCATCATCATTGGATTTATACTCGTTTATCTCTCGGCTGTTATCGAATTGGCCAACGCATCGTTGAGACTTCTTGCTGACCTGACATTATTAGTGGGAATCAGTTTCATACTGCACTTCGGTATTTTGAATTTATCAACCGCATATTGGCGATGGTGGGGAGTAAATGTTAAAGAACTCTTTCGTTCGCCCTATAAATCGCGATCGCTGAATGAATTCTGGGGCAAGCGCTGGAACATGGCTTTTTCTGAAATGACAACATTGATAGCCTATCGTCCGCTGAAGTCAAAACTCGGCAATACCGCAGCCATGCTGATATCGTTTCTGCTCTCCGGAATACTGCACGAGATCGCTATATCCCTTCCAGTAAAAACAGGCTATGGATTACCATTGCTATATTTTGCCTTGCATGGTATCGTGATGTATGCAGAGAGTAGAAGCAAATTCGTACAAAAAATACTGGCCAACAAAATACTTTCACATGCATGGGTGTTGGGCTGGCTCATCCTTCCCATCCACCTGCTATTTCATCCGGCCTTTATGGAAGGCGTTTTAAAACCGCTGCGTTCATTGTTGCTGTACTATATATCTTGAAGTATACACAACGCGAACGTAGACACGTATTTATCATGTTCGAAAATTTTATACCTTCGCACAGTTCGCGGATTGCATCCGCGTGACCACTTTTACCCATGAGTCATAACAATTTTTCCTTCAGATTTTTTGTATTTATGTTACTCTGCCTTTTTCTGGCAGGTTGCAACCGTTGCAACAACCCGGTAACATTTCAGGTATTAAATCTCGCTACCAAATCCACCATCGTTCTAGACCTGGATGGCGGTGAGTTTAAAGAAACCTTCACGTTGGAAGGATCCACAGATCCCGCCAAGCCGATTATATTAAAAGAAGGATACTGCACATCCGATAGTCTCATAAACGTAAAATATACCCTCAACGGTATGGATACTGCTTTTGTGCTCAACCGGAATCAAATCAAAATCTGCACACTGGGCGACAAGATCAACAAAAAACCGGGCGCATATTTAGACTACAGAAAGGAAGAAAAGAGCCGGGAAGCAGAGAATTAGCTGTGAGCCATGAGCTGTGAGTTGCGAGTACCTACAGCTTGGCTTTCTCAGCTTGCCAGACGAACTGATATAGAGGATCTTGCAGAACAAACTGGTCATGAAGCTATAGCTTATTGAGAAACAAATTGAAATTGGAAATGAACTATCAGGCACGCGAAGTTAAGAGGGCAACTATATTCAGGTTGTTAAAGCAGAAGCCGGGTTTGTTGCTTGCCGGATCTTTGCTGACAGGGTTACCAACCTTTATGATTGTCCTTTTTGCATTTGTTGTTTCCGTTATGGATGCAGATTTCAAAAAAGTAGATCATGAAAAAATCAATCTACATGGAAAAGTAGCTTCCGCAGCAATTACGGGTATAGAAGAACAGACCAATGTTTCCGTTAACAATCAACATCCTATCATCATATATTATAGCTACACCGTTAACGACAATACAATAAACGCCACGTTCCGTACGCTTGAATCCCGCAAAGTGAGCAATCTCAATACAGGCGATCAGATTGAAATCAAATATATAGGAGATGAGTCGATCATCACCGGACTCAAACCTTTTAGGTTTCCATTGGAAATAGTGTACCTCATCCTTCTACCATTTCTGCTGGCAGGTATTGTGTCGTGGGTACTTTTATTCTTTCATGTACAAAAAGCATTGAAGCTATATAGATACGGTATAGTAAAAGAAGCGGAGTTGATTGCATTAGCTTCCAAGTCGGGCTCAATCTTCTCCGCACTGGCACCATCCATGATTCTTCATTACAAATACGAAACCAGCAGTGGCCAAAAAGTATTTGAAAAATCTACAACCAACGATTACGCCATTGTTAATACAGTAAAGCCGGGCGACCTGCTAAAGATTTTTATATCACCTGAAAATGAAAAGCAATCATGCTATGTTCCGAGACTCGAATCCGAGTATAACAACTGGAAAATCTATTGAATACTAAGCAACCCTTCAAACAAGTTCACCCCTGTCCATCCTGCATTTCATCTAGCAACCAGCAACCAGAACCCAGCAACTAAAAAATACTTGCCTAAAGCAAGCATTTTTTATATCTTTGCACCATGGCAAAAGAGGTCATTGAAAAGATCCGTGAATTCAACCGGTTCTATACAAGCGTTATTGGTGTTACCAACGACCATATATTGCAGAGTAATTACTCGCTTACGGAAGTGCGTGTGATGTATGAAGCTTACTACTCACCGGGTATTACGGCCCGACAGCTCACCAGTATTTTGCAAGTTGATGAAGGGTATTTGAGTCGTCTTATTGCTAAGCTCGTCAAGCAAAAGATCGTATTGAAAAAGCAGTCCAAAGAGGACAAGCGGATCTATGCATTGGAGTTGTCTGAAAAAGGCAAGCAGCTATTTTCAGATTTAAACAAACGATCATCAGAAGCCATTGCAACACTCATTGAACATTTAACAGTGGGAGAACGACAGGAGCTTGTAAGATTACAGGACAGTATCAAAGCTCTGCTCATCAAAAAATAATTACACCATGACGATCAATGATATCACCATACGCACACACCTGGTGCCGGGCGATCTTGGCTATATAATTTACAGGCAAGGAAAACTATATAGCGAAGAATATAATTTCGGTGTTTCTTTCGAAGCGTATGTAAGTGCAGGTATATATGAGTTCTACAAAAACTACGATGCTTCGTTTGATCGCGTTTGGATCTGTGAGCATAACAATACTATTATCGGTTTTGTGTTGTTAATGCATCGTCAAAACCATGCGGCACAACTACGTTATTTCTACCTGGAGCGCGACTATCGCGGCATTGGTTTAGGCAGTAAACTCATGCAGCTATATATGGACTTTCTAAAAGAAAAGAAGTATCAATCATGTTACCTGTGGACAACCAATGAGCAACAGGCAGCGGCAGTACTCTATAAGAAACATGGCTTTATACTCACGCAGGAAATTGAATCAACCACATTCGGTAAACCACTGATCGAACAACGATACGACCTGGTTACACAACCCTGAAAACGTTAAACGAACAATCACTATGGAAACACAACCATCGGACACCATACACTTCCGCATTACAAATACAGACAAAGAGTTCGAAGATGCCCGCAACCTGTACAGACAATACGCCAACTCTTTGGACATTGACCTGAGCTTTCAGAATTTCGATGCTGAACTTAATTCACTTGAAGAACAGTATAGCGCACCACAGGGTGCTATTGTACTTGCCTATAAAGATGAGACTCCCGTTGGGTGTGTTGGTATACGCGCACATGCTCCTGGTATAGCAGAGTTGAAACGCATGTATGTACACCCGGAGTACAGGCGCTACAAGATCGGGATGAAGCTATTAACCCTTGCGCTTGAGACAGCGACTGAACTGAACTATACCTCTATTCGACTGGACACATTAGCTTCCATGACACCGGCTATTAATCTTTACCGATCGGTTGGGTTCTATGATATTGCTCCGTACCGATTCAATCCTATAGAAGGTGCTGTTTACATGGAAAAGAAGTTGCATTAGTTTTCGCTTCTGGAGAAAGATATAGCAACCTGCACTTGTGCAAGTTTACCTATATATTCATATCTTGTGCCTAAGCTCTAATGCTATGAAACGAATCCTGATCATTGTCGCGGCATGTCTCGTTGCAACCGTTGCGGGTTATTATATCTTCACGATAAAACAGCAAGTAGAAGAAAAGTTTGATATTCTTGATAATGAGCTCGCCCTACTCGATTCATCGCTGGCAGCAGAGAAAGCTATTGATTCAGTACACATGCCATTAATCCTTCAACAAGACGGGAGTCTCTTTGTTGGTGCCCAGCAGACGGACAGTATGAAATTGATCTGCGGCATCGAGATAAAAAGAGTTAATCCTAAATCTTTTGAATATACCCTCGACTTCCTTAACGACTGGAAAAAATTCAGAACTGTTAAAGGTATAGCCATTCGCACATCGTCTCACGATGATAATTTCCAAATGAAAGATGCGCATTCAGACAAAAGTATTCCTGCTCATAAGTTCATTGATATCAGGAATAATCTTGTGATAGAAATATCAAACGAAAACCTCAGCAGCAGCATTGCGCGGGTAAAGAAATTCATTGGCGGTGATGGCGAGTTGACACCGGTTATGTTTTATAAGTAATTTCATAACGCTTTACTTGCAGCTTATTGGACAAGTCGGGAGACTTGTGACATACGTGGTACAAGTCTTAGACTTGCACCAGTTTATATACGGAGCATCTCATTTAACGAAGCAGCGATGTAATCCATGCCACCAGAAACGTAAAGACAAAAAAGGAAATGAACGATAGAAAGGCGGCCAGCGAAATAACGATGAGCTTTGCAAAGAGTTTATGCCCGACTTCACGATTACGAATTTCCGCCTGGTAATATGTACTCCGGAATGCATACATAAGCACACCTATAAAAACCAGCAAGCTTCCCAGCAAACCACCGATAAGTCCATTGATTAATTCAGGTGTAAAACCTCCGTGGAGTAGAATCATTTTAATTAGGGTATCATCCTTTTATCCAAATCAATATAAAAATATATCACAACTTCTCTTCTTCCAGCATAAGCTCAATCAACACCAAACCAATGGAAGGAACCAAAACGTTATCTATCGATGATTCAACTTGTCCATCCAGTGCGCGGTATCGCTGGTTCATATAGCCTTTTGAAAAATATGCACCTGTCTTAAAAGCATATTTAACAATACGATTGTCACTGCTTAGCTGGATCAGATAATCACGCGAATTCAACATACGATCCCACAGCGTTTTATATACCCGCCTGGCATTGAACGTTACACCGGCATCCAGCACAATCTTCAGCGTACTACTCCACCATGGAGACTGTTTTATTAAACCAATACGAGTATCACCTTCCAGGATCAGGTAGCGGGTGATGGTGATTGCATTCGTAACCGGTTTAATAAGAATTACCCGGTCCTGAATCTCAATCGTTGCACTAAAATCTTTGTACGAAATCTTACCGGAGGTCGCATCGGGCAGGGTAAAACTATATTCTATTTTATAGGAATCGCCCAAAAATGCATCGGACAGTTTTCCGGTTTTAGTAAAAGTAAATTTCAACATAGGATGGTCAGAGTACAGGAGGCGGACCGAAGTTCTGCTTCCATACAACGCTCCCGCTACAGCATGTTGTTAAGGATGTATTATACAGGCACAAACCTTCGGCTGCAATAATAAAGAAGCGCCCCCTGATAATGGCCCATCATCGGTTTTTTATCCTGAATTTTTCAAAGATGACAAAGACTTTCTACCTTGGGCTTTGCTTTTATTACGACAATGACTGAAGAAAAGAGCTTAAATTTTCTCGAAGAGATTATCGAAAACGATTTACAAGCTGGTAAATACAAAAAAATTATCACTCGTTTTCCTCCGGAACCCAACGGCTATCTCCACATGGGCCACGCCAAAAGTATCTGCCTCAATTTCGGACTGGCAAATAAATATGGCGGTTA
>DJFR01000034.1:0-2076 GCA_002432545.1 Flammeovirgaceae bacterium UBA5867
AAATATTTTTGCTCCATGCAACCAAAGATCTTACTCGTTGATGATCGCGAGGACAACCTGCTTTCCATTGAAAGTATATTGGAACCCAACGGCTATCACTTTGTCAAGGCCAGATCTGGAAGAGAAGCACTGAAGATATTGCTCTCTGAATTTGATTTCGCCATGATCCTCATGGATGTAAAGATGCCGAACCTCAATGGTTTTGAAACGGCATCTCTCATCTACGAGCGTGACAGGCTGAAACATATACCGATCATTTTCATTACGGCCAATAACTTTGGTGATGAGAACATGTACAAAGGCTATCAGGCCGGTGCGGTAGACTATATCTTCAAACCGATCAATGCCGATGTACTGCGTGCGAAAGTTTCCGTACTGGTAGATCTATACCAGAAGACACATAAGCTGAAGGTACAGGAACAGAAGCTGATCGCCATTAACAAAAGCCTGGAGAATGAAGTTAAGGAACGCATTGCTTCAGAAGAGAAAGTAAAGCAGCTGAACCAGGAACTGCTGGTAAATATAGAGCGACTTCAGTCTGTGAATAAGGAACTCGATCGTTTTGCGTTCATGGCATCGCACGATCTGCAGGAGCCGCTGCGCAAGATCAGACTCTTTGCCAACAAGCTCTTTATGAAATATAAAGATGCATTGGATGATGGTGGTAAAGCTGACTTTGAGCGGATTCAGAAATCGGCCGAACACATGCAGTCGCTGATCCGCGACATTCTCACCTTCTCCAAGATATCGGAAGACACGCAAGAGTTTACTTCTACTGACGTTAATACTATTATTGCAGATATACTCGCAGAGCTGGATGAAGAGGTTAGAAATAAACATGCGCAGGTTACTACCGATACGTTTCCAACGCTCTTCGGCAACCCCGGGCTTATTCGTTTACTCTTCCATAATCTCATCAACAACGCACTGAAGTATTGCAAGAAGGACGTCCCTCCTGTTATCGCGATCACACTGGACTGGAAAACCAACGGACAGCCTAGTGTACCGCCTTACCAACGGTATTGCCGCATACTTGTACAGGATAACGGTATGGGCTTCGATCAGAAATATGCTGAAGAAGTATTCGGCATGTTCAAGCGCCTGCACACCGAAGCCAAGCTGGAAGGTACAGGTATAGGATTGGCACTCTGCAAAAAAATAGCCGAGCACCATAAGGGAAGTATATCGGTGTTAAGTAAAGCCGGTGAAGGCTCTACCTTCATTGTATCCCTTCCGGTGCAGACGCGTGAAGAAGTGGTTCACGAAAAATCTCCGGTGGTTTTCTCCAACTCATGATGCCGGCTGCTTTGCCGGCTGGCTGTTGTCTTTATCCGAAAACTGAACGTTATATATTTTATTTTCTGCAAACACTCTATAGATGGCCAGGATTGCCTCATGCCTGGCCTTCATAAATTCCTGCGGATGATTGTTGCTCGTCCAGAAGGATATATATACCTGTATCTTGGGATCGGTAATAGCCGAATAGTATACTTCTATATTCCGGATCATATCATCAGAGCCTATTTTTTCAAGGGCCTGTTTGATCCGACTGCCTATAAAATCAAGGTCAACGGTGTTCATAATCTGAAACTCCAGCTCTACCTTTCGCTCCTGTGTAAGCGAGTAATTGATGATCGGCTTCTGAAATATATCTTTATTGGGAATAATCACGTGCAGTCCCGCGTACGTGCGCAGTGTGGTTGATCGCAGGCGTATCTCCTGTATGGTTCCGGTAAAACCGTTGGTCTCAATGGTATGTCCTATATCAAACGGACGCTTGAACGCGATGAATGCACCCGATATAAAATTAGCCGTGAGATCCTGGAACGCGAAACCAAGCGCGAGGCCTATAATACCAACACCGGCCAGTAACGATGACACTGCTTTATCAAGTTGCATGATCTGCAGCGCAGTCATAATACCAAAGATGATCACCAGAGAATATAGTATACCGGAAACCAGTCCGCTGATAGACTCACTCTTCGAGATACGAAGAAAGAACTTGTGCGACAACCGCTGTATAAGGCGTGCCGCAAAAATAAACAGCAGCAGTATAATAACAGCCAATGCAAAGTT
>DJFR01000034.1:2118-4820 GCA_002432545.1 Flammeovirgaceae bacterium UBA5867
GAACATCATGAGAACGACAAGAAGAACAACCACACGGGCGTTCAGCCCCGATAATACGCTCAACACTTCACCGGTAATTGATGAACAGATTGCAAGAAGTGAGGAAAATCTTACTGATGAAACCACGGTGGAAGAAATTTACACACCGGGGGCACTATCGAAAGATGAAAAATCAAAGGAAGAACAGGCACGCAAGAAACCTGTCCTTAACAAAAGAGTGGAGTAAACGGTTAATACCAGAACCAAAAGCAGCTTTGATAATCAGGGCTGCTTTTTTTATGCCGCGTGAGTATAGTATAGCAACAATAGAAGAGCCGTATGTTAGTGCCACTTATCAACAGGCAACACGAAAAATAAGAAGTCGATGGGAGTTCCAGGTGATATTGTTCCTATATTGGAATGTCAGGCGCAACACGCCTGAATGATAAATAAGGATTGAAAATCTTCTATGAAAAAATTCTTTCAAAATCTGTTTGGCGGAAATAAAAAGTCGAACGGTGGTTCATCAAATAATAATTCATCAAATGAGAACGGCTCTGCAAAGAACGATGACAATAACGAGATCAATTGGATAGAGAAATTCGATTCTGAAATCTTCAAGCATGAAGACTCACTGGAAAGACATGAAATACAAAATGAAAGTAATCCAACAGCCCGTAGTCTGACAGAAAAACCAAAATTGATTTACGAGAGTGGCAAAAAATACAATTCGAAATTCTTCAGAACAAAAATCTGTTCCCAAAATTATTCACAGGATGATAAAATTAAATTCCTTAAACAGTCAATAGAGGAAAACAACTACGATTACTTAAAGTATGAATACTCCTACGTATCGAAGGTGTTTCTTGAGGAAAACTCGTTAGCGAGCTTCTTGTTTGAACATTACAAGCAAGAAGACACAAAAGATCCTGAAAGACATTTTCGACACGTTGAGTTCTCGATTAAAAATCAACTTCCCAATAGTAAAGAAATAATAGACATATATTTAAACGAACGAGCCGGCTATAAAAGAGAATACATTGGGGAAACTGCAATACCCGTTTGTCTATTCAACCTGGGTTACAGGAAAGAGGCTGTAGACTTGCTGGAGTTTTTTGTTAATGAACAGGAAGCTGGAAATATCAACTCTATTCATGATGGCAATCATGAAGAGAAATCAAATCCATTCGCATTGATCGGGTTCTCAGGAAATCAGGAGTTAGCAGAAAGAGTAAACCGTTTGGCTTTTCGATATTTCAAAAACATTACGTTAGGTTATACGTATGGTTTAAGTCAATATCTCCGATATATAGATTTATCGGAGTATAGGAATTGCNNTATAAATCGCTGATAGCAGGTTCGGGAAAATATATAGCTGAAGAAATGGGAATGGATTACTGGAATTTGTTTTTGAGTAATCGGGAATTGTGGGAGGCTGATGAATTTGAAAGAACTATTCCTGATGTTGCGCAATTTGTAATGTCGCCATCTTTACCCGACAAGGACAAAAAGGAAATCATTGAATATACTTTGAACCATGTTAACGCTCTGCGTGCTGATAATAACTACACAGACAATTTCGCCTTCAGACGGTATATTCAAATTATTTTAAAAACGAAGAAAGATATTTCTGAGAAAGAAATAGAAGTATATGTTCCGGCAAAATACAACAGGTATGGCGGCTGGAATTATGTCTTAAGAGAAATCGATTATTCTCAAAACAAGCCAACTCTTGACAAAATCAAATCAGATTTTGTTGAGGCAAAATTAATTGAAGACTTTGAAATTGATACTTACACTCGCTTTCAGGATTCATTGGGACAATTTTCAATCTATAAGTTTCTTGATTTAACAAACAGAATTATTTGGTTTGATGCAGAGGGAGGAATGTTTCCATTAAACTATAAACAGCTGTTCGAGGAAAGTTTTAGTCCTGCATTTGAAGCTTCGGGGTTATTCGGTTTCAGATTCTTTGAAAAACAAGCGAGACTTGAAAGAGACTGCCAATACACATTGGCATTTCAACTTGGTGAAGCGGCCTATGAAACAAGCTTCCAGGAAAGATCAGATTGGTACAACGTTTCAAAAATGTCACTGATTATAAATCGATGTTTAATAGAAGTAAATTCTGACTTACGATTAATTTCCGTTGATACCGGAGATCAGTCTGCGTTGTTAGGTTTATTCAGGCCGGATGCATTTATCCCATTGATGTTAAAATATAATATTCGCTGCTGGGCTATCGATGGAGATAATTTAGTTGAAATGAACTACTGCTAACATTTGAGTATATATATCACGCAAGAGAAAAACACCATGGCAAAAAGTAAATTATTACAAATGCACAATGTCGGCATCGTTGTGGAATCTCTCGACAATGCTATTTCTTTCTTCGAAGAGATAGGTCTGAAGCTTGAAGGACGTGGCATGGTAGAAGGTGAGTGGGCCGGACGTGTAACGGGGCTGGGCAATCAGTCTGTTGAGATTGCCATGATGGTTACTCCGGATGGACACAGTCGCCTGGAACTATCACGATTCCTTACCCCTCCCACTATATCAGACCACAGAACTGCGCCTGTAAATTCACTCGGCTATCTGCGTGTCATGTTCACTGTTAACAACCTCGATGAATTGGTTGAGAGACTCATCAAGAAGGGAGCTCAACTCGTTGACGAAGTGGTTCAGTATGAGAACGTCTATCGGCTCTGCTATATTCGTGGAAC
>DJFR01000034.1:4856-14744 GCA_002432545.1 Flammeovirgaceae bacterium UBA5867
AGCCGCTGTTCATTTTACCTATATATACCCAGCTCTTTGATATTTACATGTGTATCCGCATTCGATAAGGATTGCATATACCCGGTGATCATTTTTGTACCAGGAAATACTACCTGTATTTTCCCAATAACAATTTTACATGGAGCATTAGGTTTGTTATTGCATCAAATAAGACTTTTTCTTATCCAAATCCGACTTTTTTCAAAACATGAACTTACCTATACTATCACCAGGGTACTTAATAGGGCTATTTTTAAAGACTACTATACAGGATAAAGGCCATTAAATTATCTGCATGGGAAACGAAATCGAGCACATACAGCGAACTCGCTCCTGATGAGTATAAAAGACAAACCGGTCTGTCATCAATCTCCAAGCCTGGCGAGCACATCGCAAAAGAGCTGATGACACCTCTCCGTTTCCATTATAGTATATATCTGCAGAATCGACACACCTGCCTCTTTCAAAAGTTTATCGTATAAATTTATATATATTTATAAATGTATTTACTACATTTATAAATATATACGAATGCCTGCTGCAAGATGAAGATTATAAGGAAACTGAAATGTACTTCAGTAGATACGCTGCATCATGGCAGGAGGTTGATTACAAACTTTACCTAACACACTCTAAAATGTTAAAAAACATTATCCCTGTTGTAGCACTTTTCATGGTTGCAACATTTTCGAATGCGCAGAAATACGAGCGAATTCCTTCCGGTATCCGGGCAACCACTGGCCCTGCTAACGCTGTTACCATCGAAGTGACCTTCTATTCTCCTTCAATTGTAAGAGTCGTAAAGATACCCGCGGGAAAAGAAGCTGAAACAAAAAGTCTTTCGGTGATCAAGTCAGCAGAGAACGTTAAAGTCGAAGTAAAGAATGAGAAGAACATCGTTACACTTTCTTCCGGAGTAATTATCACTGAACTCGATTTACAAAAAGGAACGGTCAGCTTCCGGAGTAACGCAGGAGAAAAATTATTGAAAGAAAATACAACTGCTGCATTTGAGGATTTCAACGATGCAGGAAATAAAACACTCAGTGTATCACAGTCTTTTTTATTGGACTCTGCCGAATCGATTTACGGATTAGGACAATTCCAGGATGGAAAAATGAATCAGCGACATCAGACCAGATACCTGGTGCAGGGAAATCTTGAAGACGTGATTCCGTTCTTTCTTTCGGTAAAGGGCTATGGTATATTTTGGGACAACTACTCTCCTACCACCTTTACCGATAATTATAGCGGAACTTCTTTCAAATCTGAAGTAGGCGAAAGTGCAGATTACTATTTCATGTATGGCGGAAATGCAGACGGAGTAATTTCAAAAATGCGTGAGTTGACTGGAAAAGCACCCATGTTTCCGTTATGGACTTTTGGTTTCTGGCAAAGTAAAGAGCGCTATAAAAGTGAAGATGAGATTGTGGGTGTTGTAAAAAAATATCGTGAGCTGAATGTACCGCTTGATGGTATCATACAAGACTGGCAATACTGGGGCAACAATTACTTATGGAATGCGATGGAGTTTTTAAATCCGGAATTCCCGAAGCCGAAGAAGATGATCGATGATATACATGCGATGAATGCACACATGATCATTTCCATCTGGTCATCGTTCGGTCCGGAGACATTGCCGTATAAAGAACTCGATAAGAAAGGAATGCTGTTCAACATTACTACCTGGCCTATGTCTGGTCTCGATATGTGGCCGCCTGATATGCGCTATCCGTCCGGTGTACGGGTATATGACGCCTATAATCCGGAGGCGCGGGATATTTACTGGCGCTATGCCAATAAAGGTATATTTTCGCTGGGTATAGATGGCTGGTGGATGGACTCCACGGAGCCTGACCATCTTGAAACAAAAAAAGAAGACTTCGATACCAAAACTTATCTCGGTTCTTTTCGCAAGGTTAGAAACGCTTATCCGCTGATGACGGTTGGCGGTGTATCGGATCATCAACGGGCCACTAGTTCGAACAAAAGAGTATTTATACTCACACGCTCGGCCTTTGCCGGACAACAACGCTATGGAGCCAATACATGGTCGGGCGATGTAGTCTCTTCATGGAAAGCATTGCGTTACCAGATTACTGCTGGGCTCAACTTTACACTGTGTGGTATACCTTACTGGAACTCGGATATAGGAGGATTTTTTCTTTCCGAATATCCAAACAAACTAAACGATGCTGATTACCGTGAACTATATGTGCGCTGGTTGCAATTCGGTACGTTTTGTCCGATGATGCGTTCGCATGGCACAGATGCACCGCGGGAGATCTATCAATTCGGAAAGACTGGCAGTCGTTACTACGATGCAATCGAAAAGTATATTCACATGCGCTATTCGCTGCTCCCCTATATCTATTCAACTTCCTGGAGTGTTACCAACAAAAATTCAACTCCGATGCGTGCGCTTGTTATGGATTTTCCGAATGACAAAAATGCTATTAACCGGAATGATGCCTATATGTTTGGCAAATCGATTCTCGTGGCTCCGGTTATTGAGCCTATGTATTCGAAGATTGCTGCTAGCGGACGTGACACAACGCGTGTCGAGGATTTCAGTGCTACCAAATCGAGAGCGCTATATCTTCCTGCCGGTACCGACTGGTATGATTTCTGGACTGGCGAAAAAATTACGGGCGGTAAATCCATCANNTGGGGCCCGAAAGTACAATACGCTGAAGAGAAAAAATGGGACAATCTTGAAATACGAATTTTCGAAGGAGCCGATGGCGAATTCACATTGTATGAAGACGAAGGTGACTCCTATAATTACGAAAAAGGACAATACTCTGAAGTAACATTTCAATGGAACGACAAGCAGAAGGTTCTGACTGTTTCAAAAAGAAAGGGCTCGTTTCCCGGCATGCTCACAAATCGAACATTCAATCTCATCAAGGTGCTACCCGGTAAAGGAACGGGACCAGCTTTATCAGAAAAGTATGACAAGGTGGTGAGTTATAAGGGCGATGTTTTGAAGATTAAGCTATAACGGGCAAAGAGAATGCTCGTAACGCATTAGTTTATTAATCGGCATCTGGATTATAGCCGCGTATATAAATGAAAGCCTGAAGTCTTGAACAACTTCAGGCTTTACTTTTACCGGCACATACACGCTGTAGTTTACTTCAACGGATATTGCCATACAGCACCATCGCGAAGGCCGGGTTGAATGATGCGCTTCTTCTTTTTATCGTAGTATATATCGGCCGCATCAGTATTTTTATACAGTTCGGTATAGGTTCTGTCGCGAAGGTTTATTTTCAGCAGACGCGATTGCAACAGTTTTATAGAAACCCAGTCTGATACAATAAGCGTATTGGCATCTATCATTTGTATACCATCAAAAACACCGCGGGCATCTGTCAGGGTTTCGTAGTGACAGGTGTCGGTTCGAAAGGTAATGACACCTAACTCTCCTGCGGGGTTTTCACTGCGATCGAGCCCGGCTACATATATAGTGTTGTTCTTCGCATCATATACCAGTCCGTTAGGCCCGAGCAGTTTTGGCAGCGGTAGTGCATGTACTGTATTCGGCTTTGCCAGCGACACTTTAAAAATCCGGCCTATATCGGTGGCACTCACAAATAACACAGAGTCACCTTTAGCAGCTATATCGTTCAGAAATACCGAACCTGTGGCAGCCATATCGATTACATCAACTTTTTTGCCGGTAGAAAGATCGATTGCCACCAGCCGATCAATGTCGGCTATATATAGTATATTCCCGATCAGCGTGGTTCCTTTCGGTGCGTGCAGCGGCTCTTTGTTAAAGTGCATATCGATTACATGACCCGACAGATCAAGTTTACAGAGACCGCCATCGCCATCTTTGGCCGTGGGTGCCAATTGCTTTCCAATCAATGTAGCATATAGAAATTTCCCATCGGAGGCAATACTCTCCGGGTGATCCAGGCTGGTGGTCATTACAACGGGCTGGGCATACGCTGCTATAGTCAGCAGCCACAGCAGGATGATACAATAGTTTTTCATGTGCATTAATTTTTACACAAAACTAGCAGAGTCGCCAGCCGGCAGGGTAATACACAAAGCTCAAACTATTGCACTTTTGGCTCGCCAGTCCGCAGGCGTAACGCCAAATTCATTTTTAAACGTGCGTATGAAATAGGGTACATTTTCGAAGCCACACTCCGCTGCCACTTCGGAGACATTGCCCGAAGTATTGTGCAGCAACATTTTGGCATGCGACAATCGTTGTTGATTGATCCACTTCTTCGGAGATATACCATAAAGATTCTGAAAGTCGCGNNCTTTACTATATATTCCAGGTTAACGGGTTGGCGATGGGCTATACTCTGAATCCATTGAGACACCTGCGCACCATTGCTTCCGGATATCAGCAACAGCAATAGCTCGGTTAGTTTTAGCGAAAGAATATCTTCGAGGTGTGCTACCGACTGATCAAAATAACGCAGGTATTGATCTCTGAAACCTTCCAGTAATTTATTGACCGGAATAACAAGATGTGACATAGGCGTGGGATGCACACCTTGTGGTTTGGACAAATGTTTTAGTGAGAACTCTTTGAGAACAGCATCGGGTATAAAGATGATGAGCGCTTCATAACTGACATCTTCCAGAAATTCTGACATCACATACAAGCCACGCTTCAGCAACATCAGCTGTCCGGGTTCTACCAGTGTAGAGAAATCATTGAAAAATAATTTCTTATGTCCGTCCAGCACAAAGATCAACGCGTTATCCTGCAACAATACCGTTTTGGTATGCGGTGAAGTTTCATGTTTGTAGCGTGCAAACACTGCGTCACCAACCTTCAGCACAACAGCCGGTATACTTTCTGACGAAAAGCGAATGATCATATCCGAAAATTACGGCTATTTTTATCGGGGCAAAGAATAAAACTATTCATTCTTCCGTCTTGTTCTCTGCGTACCTCAAACCAAAACGTTCCATGTCGAAACCGAAAGTAACTATCGGCCATGTTTTTAAAACCATTGTATGGCCCCGCAGAAATCTCTTGTTTGTTGGTCTTATCCTGATCGTTATCAGCCGTATCTCCGGACTTGTACTACCGTGGGCCAGTAAATACCTGGTGGATGAAGTGATCGCTAACAAAAATATCACGATGCTATATTATCTGCTGGGCGGTGTGGTAGGCGCTATCATTATACAAGCAGTAACATCTTTTCTCCTCACAAAATTACTCAGTGTTGAAGCGCAGCATCTTATCTCGGTGTTGCGGGTAAAAGTACAGAAGCAAATTCTCCGGTTGCCCATTCGTTTCTTTGACAATAGCAAGTCGGGTGCGCTGGTATCGCGCATCATGACGGATGTAGAAGGTGTACGCAACCTGGTGGGTACGGGGCTGGTGCAATTGGTGGGCGGACTGCTCAGTGCTGTGATCTGTCTTGTGTTATTGATCAACATCAGCCCGATGATGACACTATGTGTGCTATTTCCAGTAGCTATATTTGGTTACATTTCACTTCAAGCATTTAACAAGATACGTCCTATATTTCGCGAACGCGGCAAGCTCAACGCAGAGGTTACGGGCCGGTTGACAGAAACACTCAATGGCGTACGCGTGATCAAAGGCTTCAATGCTGAAGCACAGGAGATCAAAACATTTGAGACTGGTGTTGAAAAACTTTTCCTCAACGTAAAACAAAGTCTTACCGCTACGAGTCTCGTTACCAGTTCAGCAACATTTCTGTTAGGACTTGCCAGCGCAGGCATTATGGGCATTGGGGGGTATATGATTATTAATGGAGGGTTGACGCTAGGAGATTTTATCTCGTTTACACTATATCTTGGTTTTATGATCGCTCCCATCGTGCAGATGAGTAATATCGGAAGCCAGTTAACGGAAGCGTTTGCCGGCCTCGATCGTACCGAAGAGATCATGAATATGACTCCGGAAGATGATGGCGTTACGCGCACCATCAAGATCGGCACCATCAAAGGAGATATAGATTTTAACCGCGTGTCGTTCGCGTATGAAGAAGGCAAATCAGTGTTGAAAGAAATCAGCTTCTCTGCGCCTAACGGTACCGTTACGGCACTGGTAGGCACATCGGGATCGGGTAAAACAACTATTGCCGGACTCGCGGCTTCATTTTTAAATCCGGAAGGCGGTAGTATAACGGTGGATGGTGTTGATCTCTCAAAGGTATCGCTCGATAGTTACCGGAGTCAGTTAGGTGTTGTGCTGCAGGATGATTTTCTGTTTGAAGGAACGATTCGCGAAAATATACTCTTTCCGCGACCGGGCGCCTCGGAAGAAGAATTGCAGCAGGCTGTGCGTGCGGCTAACGTAGATCAGTTTACCAGTCAGTTCGAAAAAGGACTCGATACGGTGATTGGTGAACGTGGTGTTAAACTCTCGGGCGGACAACGCCAGCGTGTTGCTATAGCGCGTGCTATACTGGCCAACCCGCGCATTCTCATCCTGGATGAAGCAACATCTAACCTGGACACTGAATCGGAATCATTAATACAGGAGAGTCTGGCGAAGCTGATGAAAGGTCGCACAACCTTTGTAATCGCGCACCGGTTAAGTACCATTCGCCAGGCAGACCAGATCCTTGTTATCGAGGGAGGCGAAATTGAAGAGCGCGGCAAACACGAAGAACTCATCGAAAAGAAAGGCCGGTACTTCGAACTCTATACCTATCAGGCAAGAATATAGTTTTAGTATATATAAGTTTATAGAAAGAGAGATTATCTATGACGATCTCTCTTTCCCTATAACTCCCGTCCAGTAACCTGCAGCCAGCAGCCATTTTATTATTCGATCCTGATCACAATCTTCCCAAAGAATGTACCCTGCTGCATATAGCGATACGCTTCGTGAATCTTATCGATCGGAAACACGGTATCAATAACAGGCTTCAGCTTCACGGTGTTAATGGCTTTGAGAAGTGCCTGAAAATTTTCAATACTTCCTACCGATATACCTCTCAGGGTAGCATTGCTTGGCACCGTATCATATATATTGAAAGGCACCACAGCCCCCGAGAGATTTCCCGTCAGTCCTATAAATCCATCGGCCTTGAGCGCGTAAATGGATTTGGTAAGCGTATCCGTGCCCACCACATCGAGTATCGCGTCAACGCCATGGCTACCCGTCAACCGTCTTGCTTCAACATGCCAGTCGGGTGTCTTCCGATAGTCGATCACTTCATCTGCGCCAAGCGCACGAAGTTTCTCCAGTTTGGCAGGTGAGCCCGATATAGCGATAACACGTGCTCCCGCTGCTTTAGCCAGTTGCAGGGCGAAGATCGATACACCACCGGAACCTTGTGTCAATACAGTTTGCCCGGGCTTTATACGCGCATATTCAAATAATCCTGCCCAGGCCGTCAGTGCCGCTATAGGAAGCGTAGATGCTTCTTCTGCCGAAAGTATATCGGGTGTACGCACGAGGGCTGTTTCATGAATCAAAATATACTCACTGAGTACACCGGGCTTCTCAAGACCCGTGCGACTTAAAAATGCCTGTTGTGTTTTGCTGCCGCTGATCCAATGCTGAATGAAATGCGTAGTAACGCGGTCTCCTTTTTTCCAAAGCGTTACATCGCTTCCGGTTGATTCTACCCAGCCTGATCCGTCAGAACATGGAACGTGTGGCAACGGAAGTTCCGGATTATACTGGCCGTTGATCACCATCAGGTCGAGGTAATTCAGGGATGCTGCCTCTATCTTTACCAGCACTTCGTTGGGGCCGGGTACTGGTTTTTGTGTGTTTGTGATTTTTAAATTTTCAATACCAAATTTGTCTAATTGAATGCTCTTCATAAAAATTGCGTTACATAATGAAGCAAACTAACGTGCCGATGAAGCGGCTATCAAGTATGCACTTTTTGGTACCCTGCGCACCAAAAGGATACTAACCGTGATAATCAGTCAGAAAAAATTTTCAGGTATATGAAGAAACGAAAAGACACTGCACCCCAATGCTCCGTTGATTACGGCTTTCAGCGCATCGGTGGTAAACATAAAGGGCGTATCCTCTGGCACCTGGGTGAAGGGCTGCTGCGCTACGGCCAGTTACGCAAAGCGGTTACCGGTATAACGCCCAAGATGCTGACACAGGCCTTACGGGAACTGGAAGATGACGGACTGATTACGAGGCAGGAGTATATTGAGCTTCCTCCCCGTGTAGAGTATCAGCTTACCGCCTGTGGCCGGGAGCTTATACCGTTCATCAAGCTGTTAAGCGACTGGGCTGAGAAGGAGATGATTCGTCAGAATATTCCGCGAATGCATGTCGATAAGAAGTGTGGATCGGATATACCGGGAGCTACTGCCGATACCAGCGTTGCATCGCTCTCGGTAGCATGATAACGCAACGAGCAATACTATATTTGCTTACCTGCTGTCTGAATGTAACACTGTCAAAAGCTCTGTTTTCAGGTATAGTAACGCCATCTATACACGCAGCGTACAAAGGCCATAGCGATAAAAGAAAATTACAATCGCATCGTTATAAATGTAATTACCGGCCCGGATAGCAGAAGCAAAACGCACCTGTATAGTGCATATCAATACCTGCAGAAAGGTATACTCCGTGCTACATGAGAAGATATATTTTGAATAAAATCTATATATTCTTTCACAAGTAAAAAGATTATTAACTAACTTTTCGGTACCTAATACATAACATTTCACCGCTATGGCAAAAAAAGCAAAGAAAACATCTAAGAAAGCTGCTAAAAAAACAGCGAAGAAAGCTGCTAAGAAGGCCGCTAAAAAGGTAGCCAAGAAGGCACCGAAGGCGGCAAAAAAGAGCGCTAAGAAAGCAGCGAAAGCACCGAAGAAAGCTGCTAAAAAAGCCGTGAAGGCTGTTAAGAAAGCTGCCAAGAAAACAGCTTCGAAATCTCCGAAGAAGGCCGTGAAGAAATCCTTTACAAGCAAAGTAGCAACCAAAGCTAAAGCTGTTAAGAAAGCTGTAACCGAGAAGGCTGCAGACTTATCGGCTGCTGCTGTTGAAAAGGCTACCGAGTTTAAAGATGCAGTAGTAGAAAAAGTAACATCTGTTGTGAACGCTATTGAAGAAAAAGCAGCAGAAGTAAAAGAGGCTGCAGAAGACAAAGTTGAAGACGCCCAAAAAAATCTCTTCAGCGGTAACTGATCTTCATCCTGAAAAAATCAGAAGAGCGATGGTATAGCCTACTATCGCTTTTTGTTTTTAGAACTTTCACCTTTTTCCACTGGCACGTATGAAGACCTAGATAGTAACCTAACCTGAACCACCATGAGCCCCAACCCAATTGTACTATCGATCCCTATCTTCTTTCTGCTCATCGGCATTGAATTGCTGATCGAACGCTATACACATCGGAAGCTGTACCGACTGCCTGATACTATTGCCAACCTGAGCTGTGGCATTACACAACAACTCTCCGGGTTGTTTCTCAAGATATTCGCAGTAGGTGCATACCAATATTTATTTGAGCACTACACCCTCTTTACATGGGAGCGTAACGGGTTATACTGGCTGGTGCTCTTTCTGCTGGTAGACCTCGCCTATTACTGGGCACATCGCATGAGCCACGAAGTAAATCTCTTCTGGGGCGGCCATGTTGTGCATCACCAGAGTGAAGAGTATAATTTATCGGTAGCGCTCCGGCAGAGCTCCCTGCAAGTGGTGTGGACGTTCGGCTTCAGTCTTCCCATTGCATTCCTGGGATTTGAAACGCTCGACTTTGTATTGATCTCTTCATTGAATACTCTTTATCAATTCTGGATACATACCGAGACGATCGGCAAACTCGGATGGTTCGAATATATCTTTAACACACCATCTCATCATCGCGTGCATCATGGTCGTGATCCGAAGTATATTGATAAGAATCATGCGGGGTCGCTCATCATCTGGGATAGAATGTTCGG
>DJFR01000034.1:14903-20005 GCA_002432545.1 Flammeovirgaceae bacterium UBA5867
CTTACCGGGTATGTACTGTTTCAATATGTACTCTGCCTGGCAGGCACTGCGTTGTTTCTGTTCAGTCAGAAACAGACCGATGGCAGCGATCGTTTTACTACAGCAGAAAATCTGTTTATTACTATCCTCATCTCGGTTGTGGTTGTAAATTGCAGCGTGTTGTTTGAAGGAAGAACGTGGGTGAAGCGGGCCGAGTGGTTCCGCATTATAGCATACCCGCTGATTCTGATAACAGCCGTGTACTTCAACGCCTGGCCGCAGTGGCTATACGGTATAGGAGCACTTTATTTTATAATTTCAGCGAGCTGGTTTTATTTTATTCGTACACATGAGAAGTCTTAGTCTTGGTTGTCTGCTGGTATGTATGGTGTGCCTGTCGTGTGGCAAACCGTTACCGGAATTAAAAGGTTTTGAAACGGAAGTATGGCTGGCCGACAAGAACGGATGCAAAGGCGACCGTGCAACGTTTATCGAGACATTGAAAACACAAAAAAACGATTTACTCGGTCTTAGCGAAATGGAGATTGTACAGGTGCTGGGCAAACCCGACCGCAATGAACTATATAAACGCAATCAGAAATTCTACTACTATTACCTGCAACCTGCACCCGAGTGCGAACAACACCCCGACAGTGCTTTAAGGCTGGCCATTCGCTTTAACGCGATGGGGCTTGCCAAAGAGATCAGCGTAGAATAATCAAAATTCATCGCACCGGATTTATAAGGTATATTTTGCATCAAAAAGTATATATAGCACTATATATAGTATACAAATCATAATCGATTTCATTCTATAACAGGGATGCTATATTTCATACTGATACCGCAGTAATATCTTCTTCGATTTACTTGGAGTAGCCGTTTACAACCTGCTACTTTGAGGCGGTATCAATTGAAAAACGTTGTGATAAGATCGTTACTTATAGCATGCCTCGCATGTATATACTATACTTCATGGGCTCAAAGTTCCTCCACCATTATGGGCGCCCGCGCGCAGGGTCTGGGTTTTGCGTCCGCATCCCTCGCTGATGAGTGGTCTGTCTTCAATAATATAGGCGGACTTGCCAAAATAAATCATATCACAACGGCCTTCACCTACGAAGCGCGACCGGGTATAGCGGCATTCAACACGATGGCTGCTGTGGCAGCACTCCCGTTACCGTACGGAGTAACCGGCATAGGTATATTTCGTTTTGGCGATGATCTCTATAACGAGCAACTGGCAACAGTCGGGTTTAGCAACACCTTTGGTCTTGCTTCATTGGGTATACGCGTTAACTATATACAGTATCACGCAGAGGGTTTTGGCAATAAAGGTGTATTCAGTTTGTGTTTTGGCGGGATTGCTACGTTATCCGAAATGTTTTCCATCGGGGCCTGTATTACCAACCTCAACCAGCCTTCGCTCGCGGAAGATGACGAAAGACTTCCTACTATTCTTACAGCCGGTATAGCATTTACACCAAGCGATAAATTACTGGTAACAGCCGAGATTGAAAAAGACCTGGAATATACACCTACGTGGAAAGCAGGACTTGAATATGCACTCTATAAAAAGTTCTGGTTTCGAACCGGTTTCAACCTTGAACCCAATGCCGCATTTATAGGACTCGGTTTTAAACCAGAGAAGTTTCGGATTGACTATGCCTTTATGCAAAGTTTCGAACAGGGCTCACGTCACCAGGCTACCGTTGCGTATCGTTTGAAGGGGAAGCGTTCATGAGATATATACTACTGGTGCTCTTGCTATCGGGAGGGCTACACGTTTTCGCGCAGGACTCTTCTTCGGATGAACCCGATTTTCAAAAGATCGCAGACGACTTGTATGGCGCGCAGGACCTCGACCTGAATTACGAAGGACTCTACGACAATCTTGCGCAGCTTCTCTCCCACCCGCTGGATATTAACAAAGCAACGGATGAAGAACTTCGCTTTCTGAAAATACTTACCGAAGAGCAGATCAAAAACCTGGTAGATTATCGGGTCATGAACGGATTTTTACTTTCCATCTATGAATTACAGGCTATACCGGGATTCGATCTTGTTACCATTCAGAAGATAACACCCTATATACAGGTTCGTGATCCAGCCTCCGCAATTAACCGAACACTTTGGCAGCGGGTAAAAGATGAATCGGATAATTACTTCATCATGCGCTATGAACGCATATTGCAAACCAAAGAAGGCTTTCGATCGGAAACCGATGCGAATGATCATTTTAAAGGGTCGCCCGATAAACTCTCCATCCGTTTTCGTACCAGCAGACCGGGTGATTTCAGCTTTGGTTTTTCTGCAGAGAAAGATGCCGGTGAGCAAATGACCTGGAACCAATCACAACAACAATACGGATTTGATTATATATCCTTTCACGCGCAACTTCAGAATAAAGGCAGGCTGAAAAATTTGGTCGTGGGAGATTTTCAAAGTCAGTTTGGACAAGGGCTTATGATCGGCGGTATATTTGGTATGGGGAAAGGAGGTGAAACGATTACCACCACGCGCAGAAGTAACATCGGTCATTTACCCTATACATCTTTTTCGGAAGCGGGTAATCTGCGCGGTGTGGCAACCACAATCGAGGTTGCCCGAAATATATACTGGTCTGGTTTCTTCTCACACACCAAACGCGATGCCCAGCTGAATGATAGTATACAGGAAACGTCCATCGTGTCTTCCCTGGTTACAACGGGGCTGCATCGCAGTGAAAAAGAACTTGCCAAACGAAGAACAACCGGTGAACAGAATCTGGGAAGTGTTATCCAATATAAAACACATGCTATAGATGCGGGTATACTCTATAATCAGATCACCTATGATGATCCGGTAGTAAAATCAGCTACCCTCTACAACCAGTTTATATTTACCGGCAACCGTAATGAAAATATAGGGAGCTATCTAAACCTTACCGTTCGCAATGCATCGCTCTTTAGTGAATTCTCGCACTCCCTTCACGGTGGCAGCGCGTATATAGCAGGAGTTTTATGGAATTTGTCGCCTCGCGTTGATCTTGCTATAGTATATCGGAATTACGATCGGTCGTATCACGCATTCTATTCAAATGCATTTGCTGAAGGAAGTACAACGCAGAACGAACGCGGCACCTATTGGGGATGGAAGTATACGTTTAACCGCAGGCTTAATGTTACGGGCTACATTGACTTATTCCAATTCGCGTGGCTTCGTTATCGCATCTATACTCCGTCTGATGGTGGCGAGTGGCTGGTGCGGATCAACTATCAGCCTTCGCGTAAAACCACACTCTTTGCACAGATCCGTGAAGAAGCAAAGTCCCGGAATATAGCAACGCCATCGTCAACACTCTATACAACGGACAAAGGCAAAAAGTATAATTACTGGATCAGCAGTGATATAGGGGCATCAGAGCATGTACGTTTTAAAACGAGACTGCAATTCAGTTCCTACTCCATTCAACAGCAAACTACCCGCGGCATGGTGCTGATGCAGGACATCCGTTTCAACATGCGAAAGTTTGAAGTTACCGCACGCTACGCGCTCTTCGATACCGATGATTATGACAACCGGCAATATGTGTATGAAAACGATGTGTGGCTTGCATTCTCACTACCGGCATATTATGGCAAAGGTGTTCGCAGGTATATATTGCTGGAGTATAAACTAAACTCCTATATAAGCTTCTGGTTCCGCTATGCAGACACGCGGTATACCGATCGCGACTCCATTGGCTCCGGTGTTGACGAAACAGATGGCAATGTGCGCAGCGATCTGAAATTCCAGACGCGGATAAAATTCTGAACGTTCTCGCGAACATCTTTGTATTTTGTGAGACAATGGAAACGCTAATTGAAATACTGGGCTGGATCGGCTCACTCGAAGTTATAATTGCCTATGGATTGAACAGTTACCAGCGCCTGCGATCTGATTCGTTCCTGTTTTATTTTCTGAACATTACAGGCGGCCTGCTGCTTATCATTTATTCGATTTATAAAAGTGCTTACGCCAATACATTTATCAATGTTGTGTGGGTTATTATTGCTGTTCCCGCAGTCATAAAATTGCTTCGTAAATCAAAAAGATAATTGTTATTTGCGCCCCATACCGGGTTATAGATTGTGGAGGCAGCAAAGAAAAATATTCAGGTTCAGAAATGGGTAGCGATTCTGTCGGTATTCCTGCTGGCTGTGAAAGTGATCGCATACTACCTGACCCATTCGGTAGCAATTCTTACCGATGCACTGGAAGGTATTGTCAATATTGTAGCAGGCTTTGTCGGACTGTATAGCCTCTACGTTGCGGCCAAACCACAGGATGAAGATCATCCGTACGGACATGGTAAAATTGAATTTGTATCGGCTGCGCTCGAAGGAAGTCTCATTTTTGTTGCTGGCATTTTTATTATCTACAACGCTATTATTAACCTGATCCACCCGCAGGAACTTCAAAAGCTCGATGTAGGTATGGCACTGATCTGCGTCACTGCAGTGCTGAACTATATCATGGGTATGATCTGCATTCGCATTGGCAGGCGTAACAACTCCATGGCGCTGCATGCCAGTGGTAAACATCTGCAATCTGATACCTATACAACGCTGGGTATAACTGCGGGACTGGTGATTGTATACTTCACCAATATACTCTGGCTCGACAGTGTTGTGGCGATTGTGTTTGCACTCATCATTATTCGCACGGGGTATAAAATTCTGCGCAGCTCGCTGGCCGGTATCATGGATGAAACAGATCGTGATCTGCTGGTAAAAATGGTTGGCCTGCTGAATAGTAATCGTAACTGGAACTGGGTCGATATACATAACATGCGCATCATCAAATATGGCAATCAGTTACACATGGATTGTCACCTCACGGTGCCGTGGTACCTCAACGTAAACGAAGCTCACCTTGAAATCGATAAACTCACCGGCCTGGTACGTGATCGTTTTGGCAGCTCGGTTGAATTCTTCATTCACACCGATGGCTGTCTCCCAACCTCCTGCCCCATCTGCGACAAAGGCGACTGCCCCGTACGCCAACACGCCTTTGTAAAAAAGATCACGTGGACGGTGGAGAATATTTCGGAGAATAAGAAACACGCGTTGAATTAGCTGTGAGCTTTGAGGTGCGAGCTG
>DJFR01000178.1:0-476 GCA_002432545.1 Flammeovirgaceae bacterium UBA5867
GATCCTACTCCCAAGTTTCTCAAGTATCAACATCACATCGGTGTTATTACCGGTATAGCATGGGATCACGTAAATGTATTTCCTTCGGAAGAAGAGTATGTGCGACAGTTCGATCTGTTTGCCGACCAGACTCCAAAGAGCGGTATTCTAATATACTGCGAGCAGGATTCCATGGCGCTGATGATCGGAAAAAAAGAACGTGCCGATGTACAGGAGATCACCTATAAGAGTCACTCGCACGCTTCCGACAACAACGGTCACTTCTTCCTCACCAACGGAAAAGAACGTACACCGATCAAGGTATTCGGAAACCATAACTTCCAGAATCTCAGTGCTGCCAAGGAAGTATTGAAGAAGATTGGTATAACACAGGAGCAATTCTTTGAAGCTATATCAAGCTTTGAAGGTGCTGCCGGCCGACTGCAAAAAGTATTCGACAACACAACGGCTACGGTATACAAAGATTTTGCGCATGC
>DJFR01000178.1:517-17805 GCA_002432545.1 Flammeovirgaceae bacterium UBA5867
GATAAGAACCTGGAAACTATATCCGAAGATGATGTACGTGCTGCCTTTGCTTCCAGCGCCATGAAGGTGTTTACAAACCCTCAGGAGCTCCAGGCTTTTCTTGAACAGCAGACGTGGAAAAATAAAAACCTGCTCATGATGAGTTCCGGTAATTTCGGAGGAATAAATATTCCTGCTCTATCGGAAAAAATCTTATCCTGATTGATCCCTTAAAAACCTGACTTGAAAATTCAGAGTGCGTGGCAACACGCACTCACGTGTATAACCATGAAATTAAATCTACGCAATCCACTCTGCATCTTCGATCTGGAAACTACCGGCACGAACATTACACAAGATCGTATACTCGAGATAGCTGTTGTGAAGATGATGCCTAATGGCGAAGTGTTACGAAAAGCCAACGTGCTCAATCCAACAATACCCATACCCGCAGAGTCAACCGTGTTTCATGGCTTGCGTGACGAAGACGTAAAGGATAAACCCACCTTTAAGGAAGTAGCGAAAGATTATGCGCGCTTTATGGAAGGCGCTGACCTTGCCGGTTTCAATGTGATGAAATTCGATATACCGATGCTGGTGGAAGAGTTTCTGCGATGCGATGTGGAGTTTGACTATAGCCGCAGAAAGATTGTTGACGCCCAGAAGATATTTCACCTGATGGAGAAACGTACACTCTCGGCAGCCTATAAATTCTATACAAACAAAGAGCTGGTGAATTCACATACAGCAGAAGCAGATACCGAAGCAACGATGGAAGTACTGTTGGCACAGATTGAACGCTATGAAGGTAAAGATGTAACGGACAGCCTGGAGCGCAAGATCGGTGAGATCAAAAACNNCGCATGGTTATGAATGATAAAGGCCTGGAAGTTTTCAACTTCGGCAAGCATAAAAATAAAGTAGTAACACAAGTGTTCAAGGAAGAACCAAGCTATTACGACTGGATGATGAACGGAGATTTCCCGATGGATACGAAGCGTAAACTCACTGAGATAAAACTCCGCTCATTCAAAAAGTAATCAGTGCAGTAAACCTGTTTTATACTTCTTCTCCCCTGCCTTGATCTCCAGCGGTAAATGATTTACTTCCGGAGGTATAGGACATGAATACTTATCACTATAGCTGCAGTACGGGTTGTACGCCTTGTTAAAATCAATAATTACTTCTTCTGATGCAGGTATACGAAATTCGAGGTAGCGTCCAACATCATACGTATCTTTTCCATTGGTTTCATCGGTAAATGGAATGAAGAGATAGTCTTCGTAGCCGGGGCGCTTCAACAGATCCTGGCTCTGGTATACTTCCAGTTTATAGTCTTCACCATCCAGCAGAAAGTATATATCTCCATACTTCACATAATCGGGTAAACGCGTGGTGGTTGTTTTCATTTTGAACAACGTAGGTGTTTCATTCTTGACGAATGTTGCCTTTACACGAAAGTTAAGATCAATCGCATAGTAATTAAGTCCTTTAAATTTCTTGCGCTCCTTTTTATCCAGCGGAGACTTATCCGGATCGCGAAACTCACTCTGCTGTTTCTTCCGGTGTTCGTTTATTTCTTTCAGTGCAGCATCATCAGCCTGCTGCGCAGTAACCTGAAAAGAAAAAGCTGACACTGTAAAAACCAGTGTCAGCCCTACCATAGCGCGATATAACATGCTATAAATTTATTTTAGATAATTACTTTTCACGTCAGGCTTCTTACTCCTGACTTCTTACTTCTATTTCTTGTAGTACTTCTGCGCCTCCGGTATCCATCCCTTCAAATCATTGATACGCGTAGAATGCGAAGGGTGCGTTGAAAGAAACTCCGGAGGAGCCTGACCACCACTTGCTTCCGTCATGCGCTCCCAGAATTTAGGTGCAGCATTCGGATCATAACCGGCCATCGACATGAAAATCAAACCGATATGATCGGCTTCTGACTCGTGCTCACGGCTAAACTTGAGCATACCTATATTTGTACCGGCACCTACCGCCTGCATCAATAACTCTTTACCGGCTGTCGGGTTCTGCCCCATTACAGCACCTAATGTACTTAATCCATACTGGGCTATCATTTGCTGGCTCATGCGCTCACGGCCGTGATTGGCTATAGCATGTGCCACTTCATGTCCCATTACAACAGCTACGCCAGTCTCGTCTTTACAGATCGGCATTATACCGGTATAGAAAGCAACTTTACCACCGGGCATACACCAGGCATTTACAGTTTTAGGATCATCGATAAGATTGAACTCCCACGCAAAACCGGCTAGTTCAGAAGAAGCGTTGTTCATCGCCATATATTCTTCTACCGCTTTCTGTATACGCGCACCAACCCGTTTAATCATTTGTGTTTGCTCCTGATTGGTAGAGAGTGGGCCCTTCTTCAACACTTCATCATACTGCTGATCGGCCACGGGTATGATCTCCGAGTTGGATACTAAGCTTAACTGGTTACGGCCTGTTACTGCTACCTTAGCGCAGGCAAAAATTACTAAACTGACTATTGAGAAAATGAATATTTTCTTCCACATACTAGGTGAATTTATTTTGGTCAAAAATACAAAACCACTTGTGTATTGTTTTATAAATTCGTGCCAAAAGTTATTCATATTGAGGCAGAAATGAATTATGCGCGATGAACCGTAATTCTGATCAGGCATCAGACAACACGTTAGCATCGCTGCATTTTCTCCACAACTATATACCTATAACCATTAATTTAAAAGATAGCACTTTATGAGAATTTTTGCCATCGGACGAAATTATGCTGAACACATCAAGGAACTTAATAACGAGCGGCCGGATGAACCTGTAATTTTTACCAAGCCTGATACAGCGGTGCTTCGGAACAACGCTCCGTTCTATCATCCTGATTTCTCCAGCGACATTCATCATGAAGTTGAACTCGTATTGCGCATCTGCAAGGAAGGAAAAAATATACAGGAGAAATTTGCAAACAAGTACTACGATGCAATCGGTATCGGCATAGATTTTACGGCTCGTGATCTGCAGCAGAAAGCAAAAGAAAAAGGTTTACCGTGGGATATAGCGAAAGGCTTTAACGGCTCTGCTCCTCTTAGTGATAAATTTATTCCGGTAACATCATTCAGCGATTTGAAGAACATTAACTTCAGTCTGACGATTAATGGTGAACTTAAGCAACAAGGCAATACAAGTCTTATGCTTTTTAATTTCGATTTTATAATTTCGTACTTGTCGAAATTTTTTACGCTGCGAACCGGTGATTTGATATTTACGGGCACACCAAAAGGTGTAGGTCCGGTAAAGGTGGGAAATGTGTTATCGGCATATATAGAAGATGAGAAACTATTGGAGTTCGAAGTTAAGTAAGTTCAGTGTTGCAGTTTGTATAGCTATACATCCTCTCCTTTCGCTTGCTCAGTTCAGCAAGCAGGATGCTACTATAGCGAAAGATCCGTCACAGGAAAAATATCTTTACCCGATCAAGCCCGGTCAGCCCGGGTCGCTCGCGGGTACCATGGGTGAGCTGCGCAGCACGCACTTTCATTCCGGTATAGATATACGCACCAATAACATGATCGGGCTCGCGGTGCTTGCATCGAAAAGCGGGTATATTTCGCGCGCCAGCATGGGTGGCTCGGGGTATGGCAACGTACTATACATTACACATCCGGATGGAAACACAACCTTATATGCGCACCTTGATGAGTTTAAAGGTGAAGTAGCAAAGCATGTGCTGCAGGAACAATATAAATTAAAGTCGGGCGAGATTGATCTGTTCTTCAAGAAAGATCAGTTCAGAGTAAAGCAGGGCGATACCATTGCGCTTTCCGGAAATTCCGGCGGCTCTACCGGACCACACCTGCATTTTGATATACGTGATTCGAATAACTATGCACTGGATCCACTCCGGATCGGAGCGTTCCCGGAGATCGTTGATAACTTCCCTCCTGCTCCGGAGAAGATCGCGTTGGTAACACTCCACACCGACTCACGCATCAACGACCGCTTTGGTCGCTTTGAATTCTACGGAAATAAAGTCGGAAGTAATTATGTAATCGCGAGTCCGATCCTGGCCAACGGGTCAATCGGTATAGAGATTCTGGCGAAAGACAAGCTTGCGTATAAAAGTCCGTTTTATGGTGGTGTAAATTTCCTCGAAGTATATGTTGACAGTGCGCTGGTATTTCGTCAGTCTATCGACAAGCTTAATATAGCGGAGACCCGTGCTATTTATACGCTGATGGATTTCAAGACGATGCGCAGCAAGGGTACACGTTTCTACAAGCTATATATTGATGATGGGAACCAGCTGAAGTTCTACAACGAATCGCCTACGGACGGACGCATCAACGTTAATCCGAACAAGATTTCGAATGTGAAGATCCGCATGAAGGATAGTAACAACAATGTGAGCAGTATATCTTTCAAGCTGAAGCCGAACCCGGTGATCAAAGAAGTTACTTCGCTTGAACCGATGGCTGCCACCGCTGATTTGCTATATGACGTGACCGGCAACACGATGATGATCACAGCCAAGGCCGGCAAAGACCTGGGCGCCCGCGCATTGGTATATACACAAGGGGTTTCGCAGGAAGTTGATCCAACCTATCACAACATCAATCGCAAAGTATATTTGTTTGACCTGCGGAAAAGTATTCCGGATTCGATCCTCGTCAACAACAAAACCATTCGTCCGAAGATCAAGATTGCTATACCCTCCGGCACCGAGTATAAATATTACAGCGACCTGATGGACATTGAGTTCCCGCTCAATTCCATATACGACACACTATACCTGAACACAGATTATGCTGTTGATAAAACAACAGGCAACGAGATTTTCACCATTGGTACACGAACTGTTCCGCTCAATAAAAGTATTCGTGTATCGGTAAAAACAAATCGCACATATCCGGCTGATGGTAAATACAATGTATACCGCAGCACCGGCAGAGCACATTCATTTTTAGGAGGCGAATGGATTAATGGTCGTTTGCAGTTTAACACCCGCGAGTTCGGTGAGTTTACAATTCTGCAAGACCTGGAAGCTCCATCGATTCGTGCTATAGCCGTGAACAACCAGGCTGTTCGTTTCAAGATTCGCGATAATCTGTCAGGTATATCTTCGTTCGAAGCGACTGTTAATGGCGAATGGCTGCTGATGCATTACGATAGCAAGACTGCCACGATCTGGTCGGAACGACTTGACAAGAAAGCTGCGATCAAAGGAACATTTCAACTTACAGTAAAGGATAATGCGGGGAATACGAGTACATTCACACAAAAAATTCCCTGACCCATGGCATCATTACAGATCGGCAGCAAGGCACCTGACTTTACCGTTAATGATCAGGATGGCAAACCTGTAAAGCTCAGCGACTTCAAAGGCAAAAAAGTTGTACTCTATTTTTATCCGAAAGACATGACACCCGGCTGCACGGCAGAAGCATGTGACCTTCGTGATAATTATACCCTGCTGCAAAAAAGAGGATATGAGGTATTGGGCGTAAGCACAGACTCCGAAAAGCTTCACAAGAAATTTATAGAGAAAGAAAAACTTCCCTTTACACTGTTAGCTGATACCGATAAAAAACTTCATGCGCTATACGACACGTGGGTGGAGAAATCCATGTACGGAAGAAAGTTCATGGGCACTGCGCGCATCACGTTCATTATCGATGAGAAAGGCATCATCGAAGACATCGTATCAAAAGTTGATACCAAGAATCACACCAGCCAGATATTAAAGGAGGCGACAGCTCCTTCCGCGAAAGCGCCCGCAAAAAAGACAGCGAAGAAAATCGAAAACAAAATCGTGAAAGCTGTCGCGAAAAAAGCAGTGGCAAAAACCCAGGCAAAGATCTCCCGCAAGAAAAAATAAATATCATTTCATTCCATCGAGGTATACTCACTACGAAATGATTCTCTAGAAATCAGTTATTCCAAAAAAAGAAAAGAGACCACTCCATCGGAATGGTCTCATTGAATTCTTAAGTTAGAATACAGGGAAAATATTATGATGCCTTGTTCTTAATATCCTGAACCTCAGAGCGAATAGTCTGAGCCAGGTTTTTAAGATCTTGCATACCCTTTCTTACACGGGTACCGGCAGCACTGTTTCCTTTGTTATAAAACTTGTCGATATCTCCTTCTAAGGAAGCGATGAGATCTTTAAGCTCTTGAAACTTTTGCATTGTCTTGGAGTTTTAGGATTTAATAATTTAGTTTCTTACTGCCAATTTAAGTAAAAACCTTAAAAAACAACTCAAAAAGCGTTTTTTTTGGATTTACTTGGTTACTGACACCAATACTTCCTGCTTGTAAAACCCACTGTCGAGCTTCGTTTTAAGCTGCGAAAATGCGTTCAAAGTCTCCTCAACATCAGCCAGTGTATGGGCTGCAGTTGGTATGATTCTGAACATGATAACATCCTTTGGCACAACCGGATAGATCACTACCGAGCAGAAAATACCAAAGTTTTCGCGAAGGTCCATCGACATGTTTGCAGCCTCGCCAACACCACCTTTAAACAACACAGGTGTTACCGGTGAAGTGGTGGTTCCGATATTAAAGCCACGCTCCTTCAAACCGCTTTGCATGGCGTGAACAACTTTCCAGAGATTGTCTTTGAGCTCCGGATTAGAGCGCAACAATTCAAGACGCTTCATGCCACCAACAACTAATGGCATTGGTAAGCTCTTCGCATATATTTGAGAACGTACGCTGTAACGCAGATATTTAACAATACGCTTGTCGCCACCTACAAATGCACCGATGCTTGCCATCGATTTTGCAAACGTAGAGAAGTACAGATCGATACCGTCCTGGATGCCTTGCTCCTCACCTGTTCCGGCACCGGTCTTACCCATTGTACCAAAACCGTGAGCATCATCAACAAACAAACGGAAATTATATTTCTTCTTCAGTTCAACGACACCTTTCAGATCGCCTTGTTTACCTGACATTCCGAATACACCTTCTGTGATAACGAGTATACCACCACCGGTTTCATCGGCTAATTTGGTAGCGCGCTGAAGTTGTTTCTCCAGGCTTTCCATATCATTATGTGTATATACGAAGCGCTTGCCCATGTGCAGGCGAACACCGTCAATGATACACGCATGTGATTCAGCATCATATACTATAACATCTTTACGATCTACCAACGCATCGATGATAGAGACCACACCCTGATAGCCGAAGTTCAGAAGCATAACATCTTCTTTCATGATGAATTCAGCAAGCTGGCGTTCAAACTCCAGGTGATGAACAGAGTTACCCGACATCATACGAGCACCCATCGGTAAACCTAATCCGTATTGGGCAGCTGCGTCTGCATCAGCCTTGCGCACTTCAGGATGGTTCGCCAGTCCTAAGTAGTTATTCAAACTCCAGTTCAGGACATTCTTACCATTGAATTTCATGCGTGGACCGATCTCTCCTTCCAGCTTGGGGAAGAAGAAATAATCATCCGGAAGATGAGAGTACTTGGCCAGCGGACCGGCCTCCATTCTTAGCTTGTCAAATAAATCTACCATTTCTCGATCTGTTAATTGCCCGCAAAAATAAGTAAAAAACATAAATATGCTTCTCTCATCACGCATCAGAATGCCCTTATAAGTTGTCTGAAAAGCCTTAGATTTGTTTAAATTCTTACAAATGGAAGCTATTCGCCATAATTATACCTCTGGAAGAAATTGTAATCGTAAAATCTGTCATAACAAATACTTACGTTTTTACAGCGCTCTTTCTAAAATGCGTTCAGACTTCTAAGCCAATCCTATATCTTTTAATGTATGCCTTCAATTCAGAAAATACTTGTTGCTAACCGCGGTGAAATTGCTTTACGCGTAATGCGTTCGGCTCGCGAACTCGGAATTAAAACCGTTGCTGTCTATAGTGAGGCTGATCGCCATGCACTGCACGTTCGCTTTGCCGATGAAGCTGTCTTCACCGGGCCTCCTCCTTCTTCCGAGTCGTATCTGCGTATGGAGAAAATTATTGATGCGGCTCGCAAAACCGGAGCGGATGCTATACATCCCGGCTATGGTTTTCTTTCGGAGAATGAAGACTTTGCAAAACTTGTAGAAGATGAAGGGTTAATCTTTATAGGGCCGTCCGCCAAAGCGATTGAACTGATGGGAAGTAAACTCGCTGCGAAAGCTGCTGTTGCTAAATTTAATGTACCACTGGTGCCGGGCACAAGCGAACCGATTACCGATGCGAACAAAGCCAAAAAGATTGCTGCTGAAATTGGATACCCGGTATTGATCAAAGCGAGTGCGGGTGGTGGCGGAAAAGGTATGCGCGTTGTTGACGATGAACAAAGTTTTGAAGAACAAATGGAGCGCGCCATCAGCGAAGCTACATCTGCATTTGGTGACGGCTCTGTATTTATAGAGAAGTATATTACCAAACCACGCCATATAGAATTTCAGATCTTTGGCGACAAGCATGGAAATGTAGTACATCTCTTCGAGCGTGAATGTTCGATACAACGGAGACACCAGAAAGTTGTTGAAGAAGCTCCCTCCTCTATACTTACCCCTGAAAAAAGAAACGCGATGGGCGAAGCCGCGATCAACGTGGCAAAGTCGTGCGGGTATTATGGTGCAGGTACGGTGGAGTTCATTCTCGATGATAAACTGAATTTCTACTTCCTCGAAATGAATACACGTCTTCAGGTGGAACACCCGGTAACCGAAGAAATTACCGGTCTTGATCTTGTGAAGTTGCAGATAAAAATTGCAGAAGGTAATCCGATCCCTTTCAAACAGGAAGACTTGAAAATAAACGGACACGCGGTGGAGGTACGGGTATATGCGGAAGATCCCGCCAATAATTTTTTACCCGACATCGGTACACTGCAAACCTATAACCGTCCGCAAGGACATGGTATACGCGTAGACGATGGCTTTGAACAAGGCATGAGTATACCGTTTTATTATGACCCGATGATTGCCAAGCTGATCTGCCATGCAGAAGATCGTGCCGGTGCCATTGAAAAAATGATCCGCGCTATAGATGATTATGAGATTACCGGACTTGAGACAACACTCGGGTTCTGCAAGTTTGTAATGCAGCACGATGCTTTCCGCTCCGGTAACTTTGATACACGCTTTGTTGAAAATTACTTCAAGCCGGCATCACTTCTACCGGAAGCGAACGAAGCGGAAGAACTCATTGCTTCGTTACTCGCCACGACCTTGCTAAATGGCAATGGCAAAGCAGCTGATGAAACTATAGCAGCACCGGTAAGCAACTGGAAGAAGAATCGTCTTTGATTCAGGTACGCAAAGAACAACAGTATATATTGAAAATTACCCAGACACTATAGATAACCGAATGGCAGAAATTTTACCGATTCGTCCCTGGCGCTATAACCGCGAACTATCACAACGTATAGACGAACTTACCTCTCCGCTCTTTGATGTAGTTACCGATAAACAACGGGCCGCACTCTATCAGAATCCACACAACAGCATACACCTTTCGGTACCCAAGCCTCCGTATGCAGCCGAGCGTGCACATTTACTCCTGGAAGACTGGAAAGAGAAAGGAATTATACTACAGGATAAACTACCGGCTATCTATGTATATTATCAATACTTCAAAGTGCAGGGTATCGCAAAAGAATTTTGTCGCAAGGGCTTTATCTGTCACATCCGTACATACGATTGGAACGAAGGCGTTATACTTCGTCATGAAAATACAATTCCGAAATCCGTAAACGACCGTATTGAACTTCTCGAGAAGATTGAGCTGCACGCCAGCGCAACGCATGGGCTATACACAGACGACTCCTTTACCCTGGAGAAGTATATGGATGAAGCTATTCAAAACCCGCTCTACGAAACCGAAGATTACCAGGGCGTGCGCGATGTGCTCGCAGCCATTCACGATAAAGAAGTGATCCAGCAGTTCTTAAACTTTATAGAACCCAAGACTATAATTCTGGCGGACGGACATCATCGTTATGAAGGCTCGCTATACTATAAACACAAACAGCAGGAACAGAATGCCGCGCATACCGGCAAAGAAGGCTACAATTATCACCTGATGTACCTGACCAATACCGAATCGGATGATCTGAAAATTTTACCAACGCACCGTCTGATACACGGTATAGCAAACTTCAACGAAGAAACTATACTTCAAAAGCTTGCAGAAGACTTCATCATCAAACCAATTGAAGATGCCGATACGATAAACGAAATCATTGTCGGTAAACCGTGGGCCTTCGGGTTGATCTTCCAGGAGAATGCTTACAAGATCAGGCTTAAGCCGGAATCATTACCCAAGATCAAATGGCATTTCCCGGATGTAGTGAAAGCACTTGACCTCACCGTGATGCATTACTTCATTATTGAAAAAGCATTGGGCATACCGGGTAAAGAGCAGCGTGCGTCTGAGAATATAACATTCGACAGGAGCTTCTCCGATTGTCTCAATAAAGTAACGCAAGGCAAAGCACAGCTTGCTATCATTACCAACGAAGTGTCTATTGAAGACATCAAGAAAGTTTGCGCCAGCGGCTATACCATGCCACAGAAATCCACCTACTTTTATCCTAAAGTTATTGGCGGATTTTTATTCAGTACGATTAAAGAAAACGAATTTTCAACACCGGTATATTCTCCATTTTAGTTATGGCTATACAACGTTCCATCATCCTGGCATCGAGCTCGCCCCGCAGACAATACCTGATGAAAGAAGCGGGCTTTACTTTTACGATTGAGAAACCGGATGTAGAAGAAGACTTCCCTGCTACATTACCGGCTGAGCAGGTAGCACGATACCTTGCTGCTAAAAAAGCTGAATACTTTCGCCCCAGGATGAACGATGAAATTATCGTGACAGCCGATACAGTCGTTATACTAAACAACACGATCATGAATAAACCACAAGATCGTGCTGAAGCTATAAAGATGTTGTCTGATCTATCCGGACAAACGCATATTGTAATGACCGGTGTATGTATACTCTCCAAAGAACGCGAAGAGACTTTTGATGACACAACAGAAGTTACCTTTGTAAAACTCACACCCTCTGAAATTGAATTTTACGTTGATACCTATAAGCCGTTTGATAAAGCCGGTGCGTATGGTGCACAGGACTGGATCGGTATGGTAGCCATTGAAAAGATAACGGGTTCGTACTTCAATGTGATGGGGCTCCCCATTCACAAAGTATACCAGCATCTAAAAAACTGGTAAATGAAAAAAATATGGAAGTACCTCGTGAATCATGTGAAACATGATTTCGCGTGGAGGCATTACCTGTTCGTAGCTATTTTCCTTTCCGTTTGTCTCAACGTAAATTATACGCTCGACTTTGAAGATACTATACTTGATAGCTTTACAGGTATCCATAAACTTGGCGCGTATTTCCTGTTCTTCGCCTTTGCATATTATACGGTGTTGATCTCGGTTACTATATTCAAAAACGAAAAGTCATTCTGGAAGAGCAGAGCATTTCACATCAAAAGTATACTGGTATTATTTGTACTCGCGCTCGACAAAAGTGTTCCATTTCTGAAACCGATGATCAATCACTGGTTTGCTCCGGAGTTATATGTATGGGTATATAAAGTAAGTGTTAATCTCGTCAGCGTCTTTACNNATCTACGGATTGCGACCACAGCAGTTTGATGCGCGTCCCTACTTTGCTATGCTCGGTATCATGTTACCGCTCATTATAGCCGCATCATTTCTTCCCTCTTTTCTCAAACAATACCCGATGTATCGCGGGGCCGGGGCGGCTGATTATCTCGGTATATCTGAATGGATCACGGTATTATCCTACGAGCTTGCCTATGCTATCGACTTTATCTCGGTTGAATTTGTATTCCGTGGATTTCTTGTGATCGCGTTGCTGTCACATACCGGCAGAAACGCTATATTGGCGATGGCTGCCGTGTACTGCTTTTTACATTTTGGTAAACCGGCCGGCGAAGCGATCAGCTCTATATTCGGAGGGTATATTTTAGGTGTAATTGCCTACGAAACGAAGAGTATATGGGGCGGAATTATTGTGCATGTAGGTATAGCGTGGCTGATGGAGGGCATTGCTGCGTTGCATTAGCGTTATACGTTAAGCGTTACACGTTAATCGTNNAAATCCAATTGCACGGAGATCACAAAGCTAAAGTAACGGATAACGGTTAACATGTAACGGACAACGGATAATGATGAAACTCTCGGCAGTAATTATAACCTTCAACGAAGAAACGAACATCGCGCGGTGTGTAGACTCGCTGCTCCCGGTGGTGGATGAAATTATTATACTGGATTCTTACTCGAAGGATAAAACGCTGGAGATCCTTACCGGAAAAGGATTAACGTACTATCAACGTGCGTGGACGGACTACTCGGATGCCAAAAACTTTGCCAATGCCAAAGCTACGGGCGACTATATATTTTCCATCGATGCTGACGAGGAGTTATCACCTGTGCTGCAGCAAAGTATACTAAAGCTGAAAGCGAACCCGAAGGCTGAAGCGTATGCGTACATGATTAACCGCCTCACGAACTATTGCGGCAAATGGATATACCATTGCGGCTGGTATCCGGAGTATAAGCTGCGAATCTTTAAACGCGAAGGCACGCATTGGAAAGGCGCTGTGCATGAAGACCTGGTGTTTGCCAGTCAACCGGTTATTGAAAAATTACAGGGCGATCTATACCATTACTCCTACCCGACTGTTGACAGTCATGTAAAAAAAGTAATGCAATACGCGAAGCTTACAGCTGAGAATCGATATAAAAAAGGCAAACGCTATAACCTGCTGTGGCATGGTATATTCAAGCCCTGGGTAATCTTCTTCAAGAAATATATACTGCAACTGGGAATCCTGGATGGTTACTATGGATTTGTAATTTCAGTACTTACATCGTTCTTTCATTTTCTGCGCTATATCAACTACCGGATGTTTCAGCAGCAGGATAAGCAACGTAAAAATATATAGCCTGATGTTTAGTGACCGAAGTGTTTCAGAATACGGTCAGCCAGTGCATCCCAGCTGAACTCTTCAATTTTTCTGCGTCCGTTTTTAGCGAGGTTCTCGCGGAGCGCTTCGTTTTGCATCAGCAATTTTATAGCTTTTGATATACTCCACGACCAGCGCCAGATCACAATACCTGTAACCGAGTCGATAAGAAAATCACGTGTTCCTGAATTTGTACCGACCACCGGAATACCGCACGCCATCGCTTCGGCCGTGGTGTTCGAGTGTCCGGCTTTCTTTTCGGCTGATACATATATATCGGCACGATGAAACAATTCCTGGTTCTTGTGCACCGGGTGATTCACAATAAACTCAAACGGAACTTTCGTCTTAAAACCATCAATAGCTTTTTGTGCTTTCTCGTTTACCGGTGTATCGAACAACAAAAGTTTTACCGGGTAACCGGCACTATATAAACGCTCGCAGGCTTTTACGACAAGTCGCGTACCCTTCTTCTTTTCTACCAGTCGGCCGTACGTCATAATTACAAACGGCTCGCCCGGTGCTTTCTTTATAAATGGTTTTGGTTGAAAGGTATTGGTATTGATTCCACCAAATGCTTTAAAGGCTTCAATGTTATACTTCGACTTTGCCGTTTCGTAGGCGTTGGTAGAGTTGGCAAACAATTCTACCGTTGGGTATTGTCTCAGTATTTTCAGGTTATCAGAAGGTCGCACAAAATATAGTACTTTGTGTTTTGCCTTTGCCTTGTCAACCTCCGGAAGGAATTGTGTTTCCGTGATAAATATAGCTTCGAGTTCGTGTGTAGTCAGTTCACTCAGCTTTACAGTCTTCACATTACCACTATACCATACCGGTGCAACGCCATCGGGCGTAAATACGATAAATGTATAGCCTCGTTTCAGGAATACATCGCCCAGTTCAAAGAAACGCTTTACTCCGCCATAGAGTTTGGTGTGAGGAAGGATCGCTGCAAAGGTCATGCTGACGAAATAGTTTACCGCTTATTGAAACAATACTTTGAAGGCGCGCTTGAACTTACCGCGCCATTGCTGTACGGAAGGTATATCCTGTGCGTTGCCACCAGTTGTATCGTAGTCCTCTCCCATGCGCAGGTAATAACGATAGAAGGTACGGGCCGTAATGCCCCACTTCACCAGGAATGTATCAGCACCTTTATTTTTCTTCAGTCGCTTGGTTGACTTGGATTGAAAATGATATACCCGGCTGCTGCCTATACCTTTAAAAATACGAATGCCATACTTCCAGAGCTTCATCGAGAAGTCGGGATCAGAATACATACCCGGAGAAAATTCTATACTATATCCACCCACAACATCCCACACGTGTGTACTGATCACACTCGGAGGCCAGGATGAACCTGACCAGTCTTTCTTCGGTATATCATTATAGGTAGCCAGCAATTCTCTTTCCTTGAACGTTTCAAGACTATCGCCATAATGCTTCACGATGGATACAACACTCGGGTTGGTGGTAGCATACGGTTCAATCAGCGTGGCCGAAAGCATAAACTTATCATGACCGATACGCTGCATCTCGTTATAGAGCGCCAGGTCCCATCCCGGACATACATACATGTCATCATTCATGTATACCATATACTCCGTCCTGATCAATGCGCGACACGAGTTCATCGCCACACATATACCTTCATTTTTAGTCGAGTGCAGAAACTCAATGTCGGGTTGCGTCTTCAGCCAATCTGCCGTTCCATCTTTACCCTCATTTACATAAATGATGATCTTGTTCCTGAAATGCGAGTTCTTCCGGATGCTGTTAATGCACAGCTCGAGGTAAGGCTGGTTGTTCCAGGTAGGAATGATAATAGAAAAGTAAAATGAATCTGACGCCATAGGCTTGCAAAATACGGGAAGAAATCAAAATCTAATAATTCATTACGATGATGGCAGCGCTTCGCGGTTAGGCCTTCCGGTAAACCTGCATAATATCAGAAGCAATCACGGCCGGCTCGAACCGTTTGATATAGGCAGCGGATGATCGCACCACGTGGTCAGCAAAGTTCTTGTCTGTTAAAACACGGTTCAATGCATCGCGTAACATTTGAGGATTGTGCGGATCGGTATAAAGAGCATCCGGACCAGCTGCCTCCTGGAAACAGGATCCTTGTGACGTGATCACGGGTACACCAGACTCGATCGCTTCGATCAACGGTATACCAAAGCCTTCAAATAATGAAGGGTATACAAACACCGTAGCCATCTGGTAAAGCGCGGGTAAATCCTGGAAAGAAGCTTTGTGAATGATGGTAATTTTATCCATCACCTGCTTCTCCTGCGCGCAGGCTATAACTTCTTTCAGGTAGTCGGTAGCACGACCTGCTATAACAACCGGGAGCTGTACATCCGGTGGTAACAAGGCGAGCGCCTCCACTAACTGCTTTACGTTCTTGCGTTGCTCAATCGTGCCTACGTTCAGAATAAACTTGTCCGGAAGATTATACTTTGCTTTTACCGCGGCCTTTACTTCCGGTGATGCTTTTGTTTTAAATATAGGATGACAACCCTGGTATACTACTTCTATTTTAGCGGGATCTACTTTTATAAATTCAACCAGGTCGTTGGCCGTTTGCTGACTGATGGCGATAATCTTATCAGCTCTGCGACATGCCGATTTTACTTTTGCCGTATAAATGGCTACATCAATGGGATTATAGAATTGCGGGTAACGTATATAGATCAGATCGTGTACGGTAACAATCTTCTTAACGTGTTTAGGAAGACCAACGGGAAGCTCCTGGCTTAAGCCGTGAAATATAGTCAGGTCAGCAAGACTGCTATTGTAACGTATACCCCACGAACGCCAGAGGCTCTTAAAGAAAGTAAAGCCACCGGTTGGACCGATGGCTTTTATGTTGGGTCGCGCCAGAATAGGATCTACTTCAGGATGCGATTTGATCTTCGGAGAATATAGTATATATGTATTGTCCGGGGCAAATTCGCTGAGGGCGTTCACTATAAAACGTGAATAGTTACCCAGCCCTGTAAAGTTGGAGAAGAGTCGTTTGGCTTCGAACCCAACCTGCATTACTTTTTAAAATGCTCGTTATAACGATCTATACTTGCCTTGATGATCTCTTCTGCTTTTGGCTTGGAAAGGAACTCATCAACTTTTACGATCTTGTTCTCAAGCGACTTATAGTTTTCAAAGAAGTGCTTCAGCTCTGCAAGCAGATAATCCGGCAGATCTTTTACATCAGAAATGTGGCTCACGCTTGGATCGTCTTCAGCAACAGCAATGATTTTATCATCCGCTTCACCGCGATCGATCATCTGCATAACACCGATAACTTTTGAAGGAATGAGACATCCGGGAACCACCGCTACTTGCGTAAGTACAACTATATCCAGCGGGTCATGATCCTCTCCGAGAGTCTGTGGTATGAAACCATAGTTCAACGGGTAGTACATAGATGCATAGATAACACGGTCAAGCTTGATAAGACCGCTGTCTTTATCAATCTCATATTTTGCACGAGAGCCTTTCGGAATTTCGATGAAAGCGTTTACATGATCAGGAGGGTTCGATCCAGTCGATACTTCGTGCCACGGATGTTTTACCATAAGTCGTTTAATAAGTTTTTATTTCGGCCGCAATATTAGCAAAAAGCCCCGACTTGCGGTCAGGGCTTTTATAGTTTGCTATTTCCGTTTTGTTACTTTTCTTTCTTTTCAGGCTCTTTCTTTTCTGCTGCACGCACCTTCTCACCGTCTTTCAAACGTTTGGATACAGCCAAAAACGGACCTGTAATTATTTCTGTGCTATCGCTTATTCCGGATAAAACTTCTATGTTATCGAAGTCGCTGATACCGGTTTTTACTTCAATCATCTTCGCTACGCCCTTGTCGTTAACAAATACAACCGTTTTGTTCTCAGGTTTTGCGGCAGGTTTCTTCTGGTCGTTCTGGTTGTTGCTGGTCTTCTGTGCATCACCCTTGTTCTCGTTTCCACCTTTGTTTTCTTCCGGGTTACGTGTCGTCACGGCAGAGAGCGGAACTGAAAGTACATTGCTCTTGCGATTGGTAAGTATATCTACACTTGCAGTCATACCCGGTAAGAACGGATATTTTTTACCCGCAGCAACAAGATCCTGGTATGAAGAACTCAATATCAAGATGCGTACTTCAAATTCTGTAATCGCATCCGCAGATGCTTTATCCTTGGCAGTGTTGGCAATGAGTGTAACTATACCTTTGAATTCTTTACCTTGTGTTGAGTATGCATCTACATCAATGATAGCAGTATCGCCCAGGTGTACACGCACGATATCATTTTCATTTACATCTACGCGCACTTCCATGGTATTGAG
>DJFR01000232.1:0-3908 GCA_002432545.1 Flammeovirgaceae bacterium UBA5867
CCATAGGTTTCATGTTGGAATAAGACATGATGAGGATCTGTAGGTCCTTCCAGTTTTTTTCGAATGATACATTTTCGATATGCACTGTCTTAACAGGAACACCACGTTTCAACAAGGGCAGCGCTTGTCCATAAAAATTGGACAGCTGCGGATCTTCATAGCTGCTATGTGTAGGGAAGCGCTGAAACATTAATGAATTGGACATCAGTATACCAATGCCCTGCGAGCCACTCACTTTATTTCCTGACAACGGCATGTTGTTCAGGGTATTGATCATCACCTGCATTTGTGTTGAATAAAAACGCGGAATACGTTCCTTCTTGTCACTGCTGGCGCTGGTGCGATAGTAGCCTTCATAGATACGATCAGGCCACGGCATTACTTCATAGTCAGCAATCATCGGATACAGTAATTGCGCTGTAAAAGTTGCCTGGTAATTTTTCTTATAGTCTGCCCAATCGCGCGGCCAGTCTTCGATCGGATCCGTCAGGAAAAACATTTTCCGTTCGGTAGGTGCTGTCATGGACTCCATCGAACCGTATTCGAGAAACGCAGTTTCGAATACGCGCTGTTTCATCTGTCCGTTAAAGTAATTCGGCTCGCGCGATGTACCGGTCCATACCTGTGCTATATATCCATCCACACACGGTAAAGATGCCAGGCTTGCTTCAGGGCTCACGATCATCCATTGCGAGTAATTTACAAGCGAATGTGTAGGAACATAACAACGCACCGTCATGCCTTTACTCTTACCATACTCTTTTGCATAGGTAAAGCATTCATTCAGTGCCCTATAGTATAAATGATATTTTAACTTGTTGGACAAGTATGTATTCTCTGGCGATTCATGCTGCGGTCTCCAGTCGAACCCGTAGTATATTTTCCATTCTCTTTTAAAAGCCTCACTATACCCGGAACGCGCCCAGAACTCAGGTTCCTCCAGGTATATAGCATCAATGCCGGTATCTATAACCCGTTTAATAACTTTCTCCTTCATATAGGCGATGAAGTTATTGGACGGCACTATATACGGCACCATGTGTCCGTGCCATATCGTATCNNAAATAATCCTGGTATTCGCCCCAGGCTATACCGGTCATGAAATGTGTAGTATATCCTTTGTCGCGCCAGCTTTGAACGCGTTCCTCAAAAGACATATTTCCTTTTCCGTGGTGATCTTTTACGCTATATACAATAGCAACATCGGCCCGTACATCGGTTACCGGTTTCCACGGATTGGAAGTTTGAAATGTAGTTTTTTCCGGCGACTGAGTTTGTGATTTCCTGTTCTTCTGCTGCGAATAACCCGGAACGGAAAGCGCCAGCAGAAGAGAAAGTATAATCGTTTTTTGCATGAATACGTTTTGTTAAAATAAAAAAATCCTCACCGCCAGGTGGAGATACCAATCATACAACGGTATGATTATGCGCATTTGTATAAGCATCGCCTTTCAGAAAGGTTAAGGTTTAAAGCCATCCCATGATGAGATGACTTCAAACCTAAAACTATATCTTACGGAATCAGCAATTGCATCGGCTCGTTGTAATTCCATCTTCTCGTACCGCTGCCCTTCGGTGTATCGTAGTTGATCCTAGCTGCCGCACGAATAAAGACAACTCTTCCCGATGGAATTGTGCCGGTCGATTCAATGGTGATCGTTTGTCCTAACAATGAATTGAACGCTGAACCGGTATATTCAATTTTGTTTGACCAGCGTTCATCGCGCGCACGGTAGCCTACCGAAGATGAATAGCTGACAAACAACTGAATGTCGGTTATATTCTGGAAGCTGGCGCTATAGCCACCCATCGGTTCGATCTTATCGCGGAACTCTTGTTCAGATACAGCACGTGTAACACGCACCTTTGCTCTTACTTTACCATTAATTACTTCAGGCTCATCTACCCACTCTACTTTAAGGAAAGGCTGTACTTCGAATTTTACTTTCGCCACACCATTGATGTTTACGATTTGAGATTCGTCTGCGAGTGGAACACCACGTTCATCTTCGCGCATGAGCGGAATGAATGGTCCGTCAACACGAATGTGATAGGTGCCTTTGAATAATTTTGTATTCTGAAATGTGCCATCCGGCATGCAAAAGAAGTCGGGGTTAGGTGTAACGTTTTCACCCCAGCTGTCTTCTGTCAAACGCACGCGTATACCTTCACTTCCCTGATCGGTAAGCACAGGTTCACCGGTTTCTATATCCACTACTTCACCCTGAAGGGTTTCAGCAGGCACTTCCTTGTTGTCTATTTCAAACAGACTGCAGGACGTGAAAGAAAACAGGGCGATCGATAGTATATATGATATCTTCTTCATCTTCTGTAATTCTTAATTGTCTATAACTCGTTATTCTTTATCGGTTCGGTTGCTGATCGATTACCACACTCTTCGATACTTCACCACCCGGTATAGCAAAGTAGTAATCGACTATATTATACTCGAACGTTTTGAGACTTACCCATTGGAAGCGCGCATCGAAAAAGTATTTTCCGGTTTGCGTGGAGAAGAACGGATACAAACCGCGGAAGCGATAGCGCGCGTTGTTACTAAAGGAGTCTTTCTGTCTGTATTCTCCCCAGAAGCCATCGCGCTCTTCGTAGTGTTGTACTCTCCATCTGCGCAGATCCCACTTTGTCTTATGCTCGAGTGCAAGTTCTTTCCTGCGTTCTTTACGAACGATGTTACGTCCGTTGTTATCGGCTGTAACACTTCCAACCAGCAATGATGCTCCTGCTCTTTCGCGAATTTCATTTACCGCTGAAGTGGCTACCTGCAACAGATCCGATCCATCGGGAGAAGCTTCACCTGCTAACCGAAGTTCAACGGCTGCTTCCGCTGCATTCAGCAATACTTCAGCATAGCGCATCAGTATAAACGGTTGTGCAGATCTACCTTCACCGGCTTCAAAAGAAGGATCAGGATTTAACCATTTGCGTCCATATAGTCCCGTGAGACATCCTTCGCCATTATCATAGAAGGGACCGTTAGCTCCGGCCGCTGTCATGTCTACACCTTCGTAGGATACAATCTCCTGTCCGTTTCCTTCGCGCGCACTGAGGTAAAGTGTCTTCGATGCCTGCGTATAGGCCGACAGATTTTGATAGCGTGTCTCGGCAGTTGCATAGGTATAATTATTAAAGAGTGGAGTGATCGGTGCAGAACCCGTATATACGCCTGCACGAATTTCAATCTCTTTTCCCTTGAATACATCACCGGGAAAAATTACATACGCGCGAAGACGCGGCTCTGCATTCGCAAAGAAATCCATAGGAGAATCGTACATCAGGTAGGTTCCATCCGTGTTGGAAGCTCCGGTGGTAACTTTTATAGTACCATTGGAGTAACGATCGAAGCCATCGAACAATTCAAGAAAGTCAAGCGTAGGACACGTACCGGATGCCAGTGGCGCTTTGAATATAAAGGGAGCGCTATAGGCATCGTAGCCGTGGGTAAAGGTAGGATAGCCATACTCCTTCACATATATATTTTCAGGACTTGTGAGATCGCTAAACATGTCTACCATGTTTTGATACTGTGCATTGCGATCACCCGATGCCCATCTTTTTTTATAGAGTGAGTAACGGCCACTGTTGATTACTTCGCGCGCTGCTGAATATGCTTCTTTGAAATATTTTCTCGAAGCTGCTGCTGCCGACTCTGCTGCAAATCCCATCACACGTACACCGGTCTTCTGTCCTAAACCGGTAAGTCTTCCGGTAACGGTCTCATTGTATTTTGCTACACTGCCCGCATATAGCATCGCTTCGGATTTAAATGACAATGCTACATACTTATTTGAATAGCCTCTCTCCGGACTTGCGGGTTGCAATAAAGATATAGCCTGATCGAAGTCCGCGAGCACCTGGTTCCACGTTTCTTCTTCCGAAGAGCGCGGCAC
>DJFR01000232.1:3935-4523 GCA_002432545.1 Flammeovirgaceae bacterium UBA5867
CTTGCCATAGCATAGAACACCGTGGCCCGCGCAAAGTATGCTTCCCCTAAATAGTGATTGTATGTAACCTCCGGAAAATTACTCTGATAGTCTGGCAATGTCTCAATCAGGTAGTTCGCATCGCGCAGCAAAATAAACGCGTCTGTCCAATACGGTGTTCGCTCACCGGTAAAGGCCGAGCAGATTCCATCGCGGTTCAGAGCTTCACCGGTTCCTTCTATACCCATGGACCCTAGCCACGCATTGTATTCAATCCCCCACTGTGCCATGTATTTAAAATCCTCGAACGGCATCCTGCTATACATGCGGGCCAAATATACTTTCACACCGGACTCATTTGTGAAGAGTGTCTCATCGCCCACGACATTGGGCGGTGGAATATCAAGATCTGCACAGCCGGAGAAAGTGAATAAGCCGATCAGGAATACGATATATATCCTTTTCATAGTTGCTTCAGTTTTATAACTCGTAATATTCTCAGTATATATTTTAGAATTTGGCAGAAACGCCCACCGTATACGTTTTGTTAAGCGGATACAATCTTCCGAGTTCATCGTCTGAATGTTCCGGATCAACAAACTTCACTCC
>DJFR01000232.1:4558-8403 GCA_002432545.1 Flammeovirgaceae bacterium UBA5867
AAACTTGAGTTCTCGCGCGGGTATCTTCCGGTATAGCCGTAGTAGCCACTCGCCCACTCGGTTTCCGGATTGTAAGGATCAGCCGTTGGATCTACCGGGTGCCAACGGTCGGTATACTGCTCCAGTGTACCACCTCCGTTAATTCCCCATATAGCATATAGCGGTTCCTTATACTGCATCGAACCCATCGCTGTTCCCTGGAAGAGGAAGTTGAGATCAAAGTTTTTGTATTGGCAGTCATACGACAAACTGAAGTTTAACCAGGGTGTCTGATCGTAGGCATACGGATGTTCATCCTGCGCGTTGATCTCGCCATCACCATTCCAGTCTTCATATTTGTAATCACCGGGAAGTATATCCCGATCTTTATATATAGGGTACGACCAGATGTCTTCCCAGCCTGTATAGCGTCCTTCAGATTCATAACCAAACTGCACACCCTGGTAGCGATTATTCAGGTTATCGTTACGCCAGCGATCGTACGAGTTACCCCACGGTCCTTTTTCAACAGCAGTCAAATGTTTACGCCTGGTAATTGTACCGATCGCTTTTACAGTATAGGACAATTCGCCAATACGGTTACGATGAGACAGTTCAAGGTCAATACCAAACTGGCGATCGCTGTTCAGGTTTTCCCTCGGTGCACCGGTACCAATTACCGTAGGCACGTCTCCATTACGATTAGCAAAAAGTCCATCTCTGCGGCGATCAAAGTAGTCGAGTGTGAAACCGAAGAGACCGTTCCATCCTTCAAAGTCTACACCCACATCAAAGGTGCGCGCTTCCCACCAAGTTATCTGCTCATTCGGTACAATCAACGATACACCATTTACAAACTCACCACCAAACATATAGCCCGGTGCATATTTGTTATAGTAACCGTTCTCTGCATTTTCACCTGTGGCCGGGTATAGATAGCCCGGGTACCAATCGTATTTCAATGCATCATCATCGGCTGTTACACCGTAGCTTGCGCGCAACTTGAACTGGTCAACAAATGACAGCGCTGATATATTTCTGAAGAACGATTCTTCAGAGATGCGCCAACCTATAGATCCCGATGGAAAGAAACCCCACTGGTTGTCCTTTACAAATTTCGATGAGCCATCATAGCGGAACTGGAACTCTGCTATATATCGATCCGCAAATGTATAGTTTGCTCTTCCGAATAACGCATTGTTGGCAATCTCATAAAGATCATTGTCTCCGGCAAACATACCGCTTAACTGCGCTTCATTCACGCCACCCAGCAGGTAATCCATAGCAAAGGCAAGATTCCGTTGTGCATAGAAGTTATCTCCTTTTCTNNCCTACTACTTTATGATCACCAAAGGTGCGGTTATAGTTCAACAGGAATTGACCGAGTACTTGCTGTTTGGTAAACATGGTACGCGCCAACTGACTTGGTGAACTTGCGTTATATAGTTTTGAATCGTATGTACCCGTCAGTGTGTTATATATATACTGATAGTACTCTCTTCTGAACGCAGTGTTATCATCGTTACGGTAATCGTAGCTGATCACTCCTTTTGCAGATAAACCTTCCAGTTTGCTCGAAACAGTTCCAAAGTCGAAATTAAGAGATACTAATGACTGGAGATTCTTTTGAGTATATTTCCGGTAGCCTGATACATCGGAAGTCATCAAGGCCACGGTGTTCGTTTCAAGATTCAGGCCCTCGTAGTTCAGCATTGTATTTTCCGGATCAGCATAAGCCGGGAACAACACGCCTTGCGCCCAGTAATTCCGAATGATATCAACGGAAGACGCGAGCGGTGCATTGGTCTGATCGGCCATTCCGCTCAGGTTGAGATTGAACGTCAATCCTTTTACGAGCTCGGTAGTAATGTTGGTGCGTAAATTATACTTGCGATAATTCAGATCACCTGATTTAAATATACCTTCCTGGTAAAGATAGCCACCGCCTATATAGTATTGCGTTTTGTCGTTACCACCGGTAATACTTAAGTCGTGTTGCGTTTGAGGTGCGAAGTCAGCGATAAGCAATGAATTCCAATCCGTAGACCGGCGGGTTCCATTGCGGAAAGCTTCGAAATCTTCCTGGTCATATATAATGCTTCCGCCATTGATGTTGTTCATGGACTTCTCATTATACAGCGTCATGGTTTGATACGGATCAGCAAGCTTCGGCATGCCGGACGGCTGTTGTAGTGTATAGGAACCGTTGTATGATATTTCTGTTTTCCCCTTTGTTCCTTTTTTCGTAGTTACCAGCACCACACCGTTTGCAGCGCGCACACCATATATAGCGGCAGACGCATCCTTCAACACCGATATATCTTCAATGTCGCTGGGATTCAGGCGTTGAAAATCAGACATGGTGCGTTGTATGCCATCGATAACCACAAGCGGGTTTCCGAGATAACCGCGAATATCAAAAACGTTATTATAGCTTCCCGGCTCGGCACTCTTCTGCCATACACGAACACCGGCAACTCTACCCGTAAGCATGTTCTGCGGGTTTTCGTTTTTGGTGCGCTGCATTTCATCACCCTTGATATTTGTTACCGCTCCGGTAAGTGTAACTTTTTGCTGTGTACCATAACCGATTACAACAACCTCACTAAGTTCCTGCAGATCGGCAACCAGCGCTACATCAATAACGGTTCGTGACGTTACAGTTTGCTCCTGTGCAGTATATCCGATGAATGAAAAAATAAGCGTGGCATTTCCGTCCGGAACTTCAATCGAATACCGTCCGTCAGCATCGGTTGTTGTTCCCTGTGTTGTACCCTTAATCACTACGTTCACACCTGGTAAAGCTGATCCATCGTCAGAAGATGTAACAGCACCGGTTACTGTAATTCGCTGTTGTATAGCGCCCGCTGAAACGAGTGGCGCCAAAACAATACACTGAAAAATTATTCCATATACGGAATGTCTCATCAGTTGTGTTATTAGTTGCTTGTATTTATTCAGCATATGCTCAATGACTTATTTATTTTTCGAGTTCATATTGCGACAGCACAGCATACTCGGCAGCAAAAGCAAAGTTGAACATGCCTTCTGTGTTGTTCTTACCGTTATCACGATTCCAGCCTACCAGTAAATTTGTCGGCAGAAAACCTTTGTACAGGAAGTTGTCGTACGCATAATCAAGATTCTTTTGGAAGGAATCTATATACCCGGCTACATTTCCATCCGCAGGATATACATCTACATATCCGCGCATCAACACACCATTAAACCAGTTCCTGAAACCACTGATATCGTAGGTATAGTAGTTGTCTTTAGTCTGTCCAAGTTTTGCAAAGTACTGGAAGCTCGCATTGGACAATTTGCTGACATCATCCTTGTATATATTATCGCCTGTTACGCGATATAGATCGGCACCACCGGAAAGCATGGAGCCACTGTTATAGGTGATGGCAGGACCAACACGATCCTGGCATGTTGTACCTTTGCGATAGACCGTTCCATTAATAGTTTCCGTCTGCGGATTACCCGGAGAGCAGCCACCTCGCATGTCGTCATATACACCATCACCGCGCAGCAACTGGTTCTTCTGCCAGGTATAGATCTTCTTTGCAAAATCCAGGTAGTAGTCGCTTTTCTTCACTTCTTCCGTCACCTGGTCGGGGCTCATGCTCTTAAAGGCCTTTTCAACACTGGCATAGCCTCCCTCGCGGCGGTACACGTCATAGGTACGTATTCCTTCCACGTGTGCTTTCTCTAATAATAATTTTCTGCCCATGATTAATTTGATAATTAGTCGATTTGAGAATTTGAAAATGCTTTTGCAACAGCACCACTTATTTCAAGCAGCATTCTCTTTGAAACTGCCTTCCCTGTTTTCCATTTTCAAATTTTCAAATTAGCATATT
>DJFR01000122.1:0-1909 GCA_002432545.1 Flammeovirgaceae bacterium UBA5867
GTGTTGAACTTATCCACATCGCCCGCCATGCGGATAAATTCTATCTGTTATCACAATTAATGAAATGCCCCAAAAGAATTACACACATCGGAACTTGAGACACACAAATCGTGTATAAACACACATTGGTATAGGTATATACCTAATCGATATATACCTATACCAATATATAAATAATATACTATATATTATAATTTATCGAACGGAAGCTTCAGGCTCTGGTGTTTTCTGCAGTGCTTTCATCAGCTCGTTTTCATTTGTAAGATCAAGACGTAACGGTGTAATGGATACATATCCGTTTTCAACAGCCCAGCGATCGCTTCCTTCCTGCGCTGGCTCCAATGTCGTAACGGTAAACCAGTAATGCTTACGGCCCAGCGGATCTGTACCCGGTACTATCTTACCATCGTACTGTTGCACGGCCTGGCGTGTCCATTTTATACCATTGGGATTAGGTGGAAAGTTTACATTGATAAGTGAAAGATCAGGATGTTCTAATAGTAACGCTAATGTCTTTTCGACAAACGGCTCGAGTGTATTAAAGTCTGGCTCGGACTTACCGGCTGGTGTACTTAATGCTATACCGCGCATGCCCATTAACACAGCTTGCTTGGCACCTGCCAAGGTACCCGAGTGCCACATGGAGTTACCGAGGTTCGCTCCCATATTTATACCGGAGAGTACTACATCGGTTTGTGCCCACAGGTGTGATCCTAGCGCGACACAATCAGCAGGGGTACCGTTGACACGATAAGCCTCTATATTCCCAAAGTTTATAGGAGACTTCTTATAGAAAAGTGGTCGTGAAGCTGTAATGGCATGTCCCATGGATGACTGCTCAACATCGGGCGCCACTACTTTTACTTCTCCGAAACGTGCTGCTATCTTAGCCAGGCACGCTATGCCCGGACTATATATTCCATCATCATTTGTTACCAGAATTCTCATACGGCTGCTTTTAACGTTTCATGCATTCAATCTTAATATTCATACCAGGCATATAATTAGCCTGCATCGCATTAGGAAAACACTTTATATGAAACTAGCCAAGCTAATTTACAACCCTACTGCCGGAGAAGGGGTGGATACTACACAAAACCTCGTTTCTCTTCTTAACAAAGCCGGATTCGAATGTAGCAGCTCCTCTACAAAAGAAGATGATTGGGAAAAACTGGAGTCGAAAGAAACAGAGCTTATTGTTATCGCCGGTGGTGATGGTACGGTGCGAAAAGTTGTCTTTGAACTTTTGAACAAGCGCCTGCCAATTGGACTTATACCCATGGGCACCGCCAATAATATAGCGCGAACACTCGGTCTCTCGGATGATCCGACCGAAATTATAGCGGGTTGGGATTTGAATAAAATAAAACGCTTTGATGTAGGACGCATCTACAATCTGAAAGATCAGAAATTCTTTATTGAAGGATTAGGCTTCGGAGTCTTTCCGAGGCTGATGAAAGAGATGCGGAAGGAAAGCAAGCGAAAGAATGATTCGCCTGATAAAAAATTACGAACAGCGCTGGAGATACTCCATGATATAGTATTGAACTATGACGCGCGTAAGTGTACGATACAGATTGATGACGCCATGCACTCGGGCAATTACCTGATGGCTGAAATTATGAACACGCGTTCCATCGGTCCGAACCTGAACCTCGTTCCGTTCGCTGACCCGGGTGATGGTGAATTCGAGGTTGTGTTGATATCCGAATCTCAACGTGAGCAGTTCGCCAACTATATATTAAACAAAATTATGGGTAAAGAAGAGCCCGCATTCTTTAATATACTGAAAGGCAAGAATCTTAAGATCAACTGGCAGGGTGTACACCTTCACGTAGATGATGAGTATATCAAGTTCGACAAAGAAACCGAAATCAAAATCGAACTCCAGGAAGACGCGGTGCATTTT
>DJFR01000122.1:2007-11079 GCA_002432545.1 Flammeovirgaceae bacterium UBA5867
CGAGACGAAGAAAGGATGACAATATATACTTATTGCATATATATCATTGCATGGCCTTATCTCTAGAAGCTCACAACTCGTAAGTTGAAGTTACATTTACTTGCGGCTGGCAACCAGAAGCCTGCGGCTTTATTGCTCGCAGCTCAGAGTTCGTAACTCGAAGCTTATTTTCCTACGTTTAGCCAATCTATTGCTTCGCTTTGTTTGTTGAATAGTTTTGTTACGATGGGGAATTTATTAACTGCTGACAGGATGAGGTTAATATAGTATAATTTGAACGCGTTGCCGTTGGTAACTATAGCGGCACGTTTCAGGCCGGCTTGTACTGCGCGGGGCATCATTTCCTTTTCAAACCACTTCCGGTTATCCGGACTGATAACGCCCTGGTTGGAAATATCTGACAACATGCTATCTACCGGATGGGTTTTGCTATACTCCAGCATCTGAAGAAATGGCAACTGGTATTCTTCTTTGGTAGGACTTCCGTTCCATACCAATACCAGCAAACGCTTTTCAGGATAGTAGGTTACTGAAGCATAGGGCGCTTCAAATACTTTGGGATTCATCACTCTAAGCTACAAAATAAATTATAAAGCTATAGCAACACTATAGGTTATCAAATGCAATATATTTCCAATCCATACCAAACAGTATATTTAAGCTCAGGCTAACAGAACAATCTTGCCTATATGTTCGCTACTCTCCATCAACGTGTGTGCCTTCGCTGCTGCTTCCATAGGAAATGTTTTATAGATAACAGGCTTTACCTTGCCTGACACAAGCCATGGCCATACATATTTCTCAAGTTGTTGTGCGATGGCAGCTTTAAATGCTGCATCGCGCGCCCGAAGTGTTGAACCAGTAATGGTAAGCCGCTTTCGCATAACGGCTGAAAGTTTTATCGGAGTTTCATCACCCCGCATTACGTTTATGAGTACAAGCCTTCCTTCTTCCGCCAACAAATCCAGGTTAACGGGTGTATAATCACCACCAATCATATCTAGAATCACATCGATACCTTTGCCATTCGTAGCCTGCTTTAGCACATCCCCAAACTTGGCTGTTTTATAGTTAACAGCTTTCTTCGCTCCTAACTGCTCACAGTATATACATTTATCATCACTGCCCGCGGTTACATATACTGTAGCGCCCCATGCATGCGCCATTTGTATAGCGGCTACACCTATACCGCTTGATCCGCCATGAACCAGTAACGATTCTCCGGGTTGGAGTCTGCCCCTGTCAAACACGTTGCTCCATACGGTAAAAAATGTTTCGGGTAGCGATGCCGCTTCCGCCGGTGTTAGATTAGCAGGTATTGGTAAAGCTTGTCCTTCCGGAACTACGCAATACTCTGCATAGCCGCCACCCGTTACCAATGCACATATAGTATCGCCAATCTTAAATCGCTTACAGTCCTTTCCGGTTGCTACTACCGTACCGGCTATCTCGAGTCCCGGTATATCCGGTGAAGCACCTGGTGGTGGCGGGTAATGCCCCTTGCGTTGAGCAACATCCGGACGGTTCACACCTGCTGCAGCTACTTTTACCAGTAGTTCATGCTCCTGCGGTTCGGGCCGTGGCCGCTCGGTATAGTGCAATACATCGGGCGCTCCAGGTTTATCAATAACAATAGCTTTCATAGGATTTAAAAGTAAAAAGTTTACCGGTAAAAGCAGATAGCGACTGGAACGTATTCATAAAAAAAGTGGACAACATTTCATTGTCCACTTCTACTATATTAATCGATCACAGAATTGACCTGCTTCAGATCAATGATGCATCCAGTGTAATGGATGTGTTCAGTAATTTTGATATAGGGCAATTCAGTTTTGCATCTTCGGTACATGCCTTGAATTGATCGGGCGTTATGCCAGGCACTTTCGCTACCAGCGTAAGATGTGATAATGTAATTACACCATTCTCGAATGTTATACTGCACTCGGTAGAAAGTTTCTCAGGAGTAAAACCTGCTTCACCTAACACAAAGCTGAGTTTCATGGTAAAGCATCCGGCATGTGCTGCTGCGATCAGTTCTTCCGGATTTGTTCCAATACCTTCAGCAAAACGTGAGTTAAAAGAATATTGTGTCTCATTCAATACGGTGCTTTGTGTGGTTAAATGGCCGTTACCTTCTTTACCTGAACCATTCCAAACGGCTGTTGCTCTTCTTTTCATACTATATATAGTTTATGATTTATACTGAGATATTTTATTGGTTGTGATTACTTCGCAAACTTGATCAGTTCTGCGTTAAATTTTTCGCGTTCTTCAATAAAGAGACCGTGACCGCTGTTTTCAAAAGGAACAATAACAGAACCTTTTATACCGGCATTCATTTGCTTCGCCAGGTCGTAAGAACAGATCTTGTCTTTCACACCGTGAAATATAGCAGTCGGTATTTTTATCTTAGCAAGGTCAGCACGAAGGTCAGTATCACGCAATGCAATGAGACTTTGTGTAGTAGCGTATGGAGAAGCTGACAGGTTTATTTCACCCAACCAGTTTGCCAGTCCTTTGGGTACAGCTGTTTCAGAAGCCGCGAAGATGGTACCGAAATTTTCCAGTAACTGCGGGCGATTGGTTTCGCTCAGGGCGATCAGTTCGTTTACACTCTCTACTGAGAAACCGTACGGGTAGTCACTGCGTTGTGTCCAAACCGGAGCGGCAGCACCAAAGAGTACAAGTTTGGCAACGTGCGCACTGTTATGACGGGCTACATAGTGAATAGAGATTGCACCGCCCATGGAGAAGCCACCTAACGTTGCTTTCTCGATCTTCAGCTTGTCTAATATAACTTTGATGTCATCGGCATATACATCGTAGTTATATTTACCATAAGGCTTGTCTGATTTACCGAAGCCACGCAACGTGATGCCTATTACACGAAAACCGTTTTTCACTAACTCGTTGTATTGGTACTCGTACATGGCATCGCTTAACGGCCATCCGTGAATCAACACTACCGGTTTGCCTTCACCCAGGTCGGTAACGTGCAACTTTACATTGGGTTCAACTTCTATATACTCGCTTCGTCCGGCAGATGCATTGACACGGGGCTGCGCCCAAACGGTTTGCACGAAACAAGCTATAGCAAAAGCAGCGATAACTGCTGATCTGGTAGCGATTACTTTACTGATTGTTTTCATAGTTCTTGTGTTGTTTTTATTTATTGTTCAACGACACAAAACTATAGCAGCAGACGGACCTGCGGGATAGACGTTTTTCTACTTGAGTTGGATGTTTTTCCCCTCGCGGGTATGATAGTTCTTTTTGAATTCAGCCGGTGACAATTCGATTGTTTTGGTGAACAGCCGCGTAAAATACGCAGGGTCTTCGTAGCCCAGCATAAACGCTATCTCCTTTACACTGTTATCGGTATGTACCAGCAATCGCTTGGCTTCCAGTATAATTCGGTTCTTGATAATTTCATTAGGCGTAAGCTTTCCATATTTATGGATGCGTTTGTTAAGTGCTTTCGGCGTGATGTTCAGCAGCGATGCATAGTCGGCAACACCGTGAAACTTTCTGAAATGCAACTCTACCAACTGACTGAACCTGCGGAGAAATTCTACTTCCTGTGCTTCTTCCACTCCGTCTACGTGGTGTGATGATTTCCAGATGCGTGTTGATTTTATAATGATCTCTTTCAACAAGATGCGCAGCATTTCTTCCTGTGCGGAATCGTCTGTATCCAATTCAGCCTGCAGTTCCTGAAATACACCTTCCATCGTGCGGGCGCTTTCTTTAGACAGGTGGATGACCGGTATATCGTATACATTATTATAGAGTATACCATCGCACGAAACTTCTTTATCGTGTATCTCTACACAATAAAAATCACGATTGTAATAGATTAATCCGCTACTACCCTTACCTGCCTTGTTTATTTTATACCACTGGTTTACGTTGATAAAGAAGAGTGCATCACTTTTCAGATCGTAGGCTTTGAAATCTACCTGCACTGAAGACCCGGCCTTAAGCAAAAGAATTTTTATGAATGAATTGAATTCCGGTTGGCTTGCTTCAAAAGCCGAGGCCGAATCAAAATTTAAAAGACCAAACTTCTTATAGGTGAATTGCTTGAACTGGTTCATACCGCAAGGTATAAATATAGTTATAGCAAAAAAACTGTCCACCCAGACCGTCAGGTTGTGAGGCGAAGAATGAATTCATCGATGGCCTCTCCTTCCGGCACATCGAGTTTCTTCTTCAGGCGGTATCGCGATTTTTTTATGCTGTCGATGGATATGCCCAGTATAGTGGCGGCATCGTTTAGTGATATACTTAACCGGATAAAGGCCGAAAGCCGGAGTTCAGAGGCCGTAATGTCGGGATAGAAATACCGTATGCGACCGAAGAAACCCGGATATACTTCTTCAAATGCTTTTTTAAATCGATCCCAGTCATCTTCGGTTATAATATTACCGTATAGGATTGCATGAAGATCAGTTAGCTTCGTCTCGTTCTGCATGGGCAACGCCTTTCTGAGTTCTTCCGCATCCTGCGTTATCTTCTCCAGCAATTCAGACTTTTCTTTTAAACTCTGTACCTGTAAATGCAGCTGCTGTTCATTAACCGCGAGCTGTCGCGACACAGCCGCCAACCGCATACTATACAACAACATCCCGATAATAAATATACCGGCTATGGCCGCTATTACAGCGTTGCGTCTGAAGCGCTGATGTTCGTATTCTTCTGTAACAGCATTTAACCGCGTCTGTTTTTTCTCCAACTGGTACACAGCATCAAGCTTCATCAGCATTTGTCCATTGTTGGGTTTATTCAATGAATCCCGTAGCGTAGTGTACAAGGTCTGATACCGGAGTGCATTTTTATAGTCTTGCGCCAGATAAAGCGCCTGTGCCATCCGGTTATAATTATTCATGGTATATATAGTGGCATGCACGCGCTGACTTAATTCAAGTCCCTTATCAGCAAAAAAAATGGCTTGTTTTACATCCCCGAAGAGTACATAAAGTTCGCTCATCGATCCGTATAGTTCCGGCAATATCCCATCATCATTCATTGACTCTGCCAATGCCTGCGCCCGTTGGCGTAAAGTAAATGCAGTTTTGTATTCCTTTACATATTGATAGAGTTCACTCAAATTTAGCAGCGAGTATACCATCATGGATGTATCCTGCAAGCTGTCGGCCCGCGTCAGCGCCCGTTCGTATAAAATCTGTGCACGGATATAGTCCTGCTGTTTCTGGCAGATCAATCCTATATTAAACCACGTATTCATTACACAGCCTTTGCAGCCGAGCTTTTGCCATATATCAAGCGCTTTTGCATAGTATTCATGCGCCATTGCGAAGTTATTCACATCCATGTATACACCACCAATGTTACTGTAAGAACATGCCACTCCATCGTGGTCATCGAGTTTCTCGTATATTTTGAGACAATACAGATAATACTCAACAGCTTGAACCGGATCGTTCATCAGCACGTGTGTCCACGCCATCGAATTATAGGCCATCGCTTCGCCTCTGCTATACCCTATATCCTGTGCCATTCGCTGTGCCTGATCTGCTGTAGCCAGTGCATTGTCGATATTGGTATATTGGTATTCCACACTCAGATCGATTAGCGTAAGAACATAGCCCGAATCCTTGGGAATTTTTGTTAATGCATGTACCAGGCTATCGATCGTACGTGTTTGCGCAGTAGCCATGCCGTTGCCCGCCATGAACAACACTATACTTAAAACCAGGCATTTAATTCTCATCACCATATCTCCTGCACGCATTCGTATACACTCTTAATTTTATTAACTGGTAAGCCGGATGATGAATTCATCAACATTTTCAGAATCGGGAACTCCCAGTTTTTTCTTCAGCCGATACCGCGACTTCTTTACACTCTCTGGTGATATACCCAGCATGGATGCCGATTCCTTTAAGGTAAGTTTCAGTTTAATAAGCGCTGCGAGACGAAGTTCTGACACGGTTATATCCGGGTAATGATATCGCAGCTTGGCAAAGAAGCCGGGATGTACACCTTCAAATGCAAGCTTGAAACTTTCCCAGTCATCTTCAGTCAGTATCTGCAGGTTAAGTACCTCGTTAAATTTATGAATGTGTATATCTTCTTTGGATAGTGACTTTCGAAGTATATCAAGCTCTCCGTTTACTTTTTTGATCATCTCTGATTTTTCAACGAGTCTCTGGGTATAGTTATCTAATCGCTGCTTTTTCAACATCAGCTTTTTTCCGAAGATGATCTTCTGTCGGTTGTAAATCAATCCGCCAATGACCAGCAAAACAAGGAGTGCGCCTATAAATGCATTTCTGCGGAAAACCTCCCGATCGCGCTGCTGCTGAAGATTGTTTATCGCGGCCTCCTTTTTATCCAGTTCATAGTTATAGTGCAGGCGAGCCGCTTCATGATTACTGATAACGTTCCGGAGACTATCGTTCAATTTCACATATTTCTCCTGAAAATCGTATGCGTGTTTAAAATCCGAAAGACACCCGTATATTTTATATACTTCAAAATATAGGTCTGAAACATTTTTACCAGGAAGTCCGCTTCTTGAAAGCGTCAATGCTTTTTGTGCGGTTAGCAATGCTTCGTTACACTGACCTTGTGCCTGCTGTATAGCGCATTGCCTTGTGTATATTAGTACCAGGGTTGCCGTATCATGGTCGTGCAGGGCGCGTTGCAGAGCCTGTTGCTGATACTGCATGGCGACATGGTAATTTTCGCGATGCAGGTATATGGAACCAATCGCACTTAACAAACGGGGAATGCGTGCACTGCTCCCTTCCGTTGTTGCCTGCACCAGTGACTCCCGGTAATAATATAGAGCAAGTGAGTCCTGTGCTTTCTCATGGAAACCGTTTGCGAGTTCTTCAAATACTGCTGCTACGTTAAAATTGTAGAGTTCGCTGGATTGCGCAAATGAAATGCGTGCCAGACTCATGACAGACGCCCAAAGAATAACAAGAATGACCTTCTTCATCAACTGATTTTCCTTTTCAGTAAACCATCGGCCGGGGTCTTTTTAGTTTACATGGATCNNATCACCGACTTCAAAAATAATCTTTTTTACTTCTTATGTCTACTTTAATGTCCGTTCATCCCAAAAAGAGCTCATCAATCTATTAACATACATTTATATTGGGTATGTATATTATATATTTATAACCATTAGTATGTTATTCGTTCAAGACAAAAAGGATGATCGAAAAATATACTTAATAATTTCAGCAGATTACGGAATCATTAATCGTTTATACATGACGCGTGTCGGACATTACTTCTACGTTTCGGAGAATTTTGATAGTTTTATTAACCGACCCTCGTTGCACCGTGTGCGCTCTTTGTTCTAACCTGGCGTACCCGTAATTATCATATTATGAATAATCTCACCACACACTCTGGCACCACGCTTTTATTGCAGGCAACGCATGCATTGTTGCATGCACGCAATTTCGATGGTGTGATGAATGTGCTGTTACCGATCGGTCGCAAAATTACCGGGGCTGATGGTATTACGTTTATACTAGAGGAAGGTGATTTGTATTTTTACGCTGGCGAAGATTCGATACGGCCGCTCTGGAAAGGTTCACGCATCGCTGCGGATCAATGTATAGAGCGATTGTCCATCCGGAATAAAAAGGTAATGCATGTTGAGGATATTTATCGTGATGATCGCATACCATTAAAAATATACCAGTCAACATTTGTTAAAAGTCTTACGGCAGTTCCTGTGGGCGATCCGCATCCTATCGGAGCTATGGCTATATATTGGTCGGATACACATTCTTCTTCTGAGGATGAAGTTGCGTTGTTACGATCATTGGCTGCTATAGCCTATGCAGTGCTGGAGAATATTCGTATAACGACCGGACACGAGCAACTGGAGGCGCAACTTGAAAGTCTCAAAAAAGAACATGAGAGTTTAAATAAAGAGTTTGAATCATTTTCATATTCTATATCACACGACCTGCGCGCACCGCTTCGGGCCATTATCGGTTTTGCCAAAATGCTGAATGAAGATTATGGCGAGATACTGGATGCCGAAGGAGTTCGTATACTGGGTGTTGTTCAGCGCAATGCTGGCAAGATGGAAAACCTCATTGATGAATTGCTGAAGCTTTCGCGAATCGGCAGAAAAGAGATTCTGAAAACTATTATTGATACTCCGAGACTGGTGCAAAGTACGATCAATGAGATAAACAATTCGGTTTCGCATAAGAGTACCATACAGATTGGAGCTTTGTTGCCTTCGTTTGCTGATTATGCATTATTAAGCGAAATATGGATGAACCTGTTACTGAATGCTGTCAAGTTCTCGTCAAAAAAGGATGCACCCTTTATAGAAGTAGGTTCGTACACAACCGAAACGCATATAGTATATTTTGTTAAAGACAACGGTGCAGGTTTCGATATGGCTTACGCTGATAAACTGTTTGGCGTATTTCAGCGACTGCACAAGCCTGCAGAATTTGAGGGCAGCGGTATAGGACTGGCATTGGTGCAACGCATCGTAAGCAAGCACGGTGGTGCAGTATGGGCCGAAGCGAGTGTAAACGAAGGAGCGACCTTTTATTTTTCGTTGCCTGCACAGAATTAAACAGGACAGAAAAACAAAAGATCACTCCTCTTCTTACCCGGTATACTCGCTTATTTTTTCACAATTCGGATATCGTCAACACAGAAGTTTACCTGTAATTCTTTTTCATTCCGGTTTGCTATAATTATAACCACCGCGTTATCGAGCGGAAGTTTCTTCCAATCCGTATATGTAGTTACATCCGCCACATTGAAATCACTTAAGGGAATGGCGAGTTCTATCCAGCGACCTACAGGCACCGTTCCGTTTTTCCACGGCTCGAGTTTAACGGAATAATTTTCATTGTTGGCGATTCGTACATCTATATATACTGCATCTTTCCAAGCGTATCCCGTGTAGAAGTTGAATTTCAATACCAGGTCGCTGATGGGTGTATCATCACTGATAGACGTTGGCCATCCATTGATTGCATAACCATTTGCCAGCGACCAGCCGGTATATGCCGGTATTGTTCCTGTAAACTGCGTAAACTTTCTACGTGCCAC
>DJFR01000122.1:11117-24740 GCA_002432545.1 Flammeovirgaceae bacterium UBA5867
GGTTACAATTTTCAGTACACCAACAGACTGCAGCCGGGGTGTTACAAACGCAAGCCGTGTCTGACTTGCATTGATATGAATGGCGCTGGCCGGTACTTCAACATTGCCAGGCAGTACTATCTTTTTGATTCCCATAAAATACTCGCCACTGATCACAAGCGAATCACCCCATACCGGTATATCTGTACTGATACTCGCTATAGACGGTGTTACGGTGGCTTTGAAACTTTTGGAAGCTTCTCCGCTTTCCGTTACAACGGTTATAGTACCGTCTGCATCACCGCCTGCCGGAATCGTCACATATATAGTATCATACGTGCTACTAACAGTAAATTCAGTAACATCGATTGTCTGACCACCCGTTGCGAAAATTACTTTCTGTACGTTGTAAAAATTCGCTCCGACTATATTCAGTGCTTCTCCAACCGTAGCCGGTAGTAAAAAATTAAACTGTGTAATGGCTGGCGCAGGCGACAGGAATGTAAAGCTATAGACTGCTTCACCATGTGCCGTGGTTACTTTGATCTGGTTCGGAAGCGAAGCATTGCTTCCGCGCAACGGCAGGTCGTCCGGTATCTCAACAATTATACTTCCATCACGCACATACGCAGGGTTTACATCAACTGCCGTATTGTTCATGGCCACACTTTTCACATCTCTGAAATTCTGTCCTTCCACAACAATTTTTATTCCCGGAAAGGCTTCTGTAAAAGTACTGTCCTGGAACGCAGGATCTATCAATCGCACTTGCGTGATCACAGGTGCACCAATTTTTTCATCATCGCTGCACGATGTAATACTATAGCCGCCAGCCACGATCAGAAGAAGCAGAATAGCTCTTGTTATTGTTCGGTTTGTAATATTCGTATTCATACGTCTCTTATATCTCTTCTTTACGGGATCAATTAAAACTATACGGCACAGGATCATTTAACAGATTAGGGGCGCGCGTTAATTCAACGGTAGGAATCGGCAGGGTAAAATTGGCCGCATTCGCGCTAACTTTCCTGGAGTAACTTAACGAAATTGTCCAGCTGGCCGGATCGGCTGATGTATCACCACTGGCATACACAGGAGAAATTGTATAGCCGCCACGTTCCTGGTCACTGATCAGGTTGTACGCTCTTTCCGGACTATAATAATGCAGACGAACATAATCGTACCACAACTGACCTTCCATAGCAAACTCGAGTATACGTTCAGTATATATATCATCCCAGGTTATGGAAGTTTTGGCAGCAAGCCCGGCACGTTCACGCACTTTGTTAAAATACTTCAACGCTTCGGTGTTGGAGGTCGATGCACTTGTACCCAGTATAGCTTCTGCATAAACAAGGTATACATCGGCCAGGCGCAATATATAGGTATTGATACCCGTGCGTTGTTCCAGCACCTTACCCTCGTTATCCTCCGGTCTTCCGACTACATATTTTTTCACCCATGCGCGCGTACCTGAAGTTCCATTATTCAATGGCACTTTCAATTCCTGTACAGTGCTCTGCCCGGTCTGCGCATTATTTACAGACTGATGTATATAGCTATAGTGATCGCCCGGAAACATGAAGGTTCCTTTTCTGCGTTTATCAGCAGCTTCGTATTTCTCCAGTACAAACATGGAAGCACCGAGGTCTCCGCCCCATCCATCGTTGAACCCGGTTATCTCCGGACTATAGGCGAGGAAAGACTGCATTGAATTTTGTGTTCCCCATGTTCCGTTGTATATCCACTGCAGTGCAAACAAGCTCTCCGTGTTATTATTGTTCTTCATCTTGAAGAGCTCTTCGTAATCTGACAACAATGAAGCGCCACTATTGTCAATAACAGATTTAGCATAGTACGCTGCACTGTCCAAGTCTGATTGATTTCGTGTTCCGGGTATACCGGCACGTGTGAGAAACATCTTCGCCAATACACCCTGTGCAGCATATTTAGTCAGGCGACCGTTCTGAATGGCAGTCGTTGATAGTGTTTTTGCTGCATAGCGTATATCGCGAATAATAAATTCCCATACAGTCTCAACCGTATTGCGCGTAACGCCCGTATCGCTGAGTGATGCTTCATTGTTGGTAATGACCGGTACAGGTCCCCAGTTCTGCACCAGGTATGAATATGCAAGGCCCCGCATGAAACGAGCTTCGGCTATAGCATATAGCTTTGTGCTTTCCGGCACGCCTGATCCCGTATATTTCTCAACATCGCTCATTACGCGATTGGCTTGTCCTATTACATTATACAAGGCCCGCCATGCACTACTGTTATCAGATGAAGCACCGGTTGTCTGGAAGAGTATATTATCAATCTGGTTCACGGTACCCGTAAGTGTACCACCTCGTGCATCACCAATACCAAACGAAGGTGTTGTGTTATAGTCAAACCACGCATAACCGTATAGCGGTGCCGTAGCGGCCAGCACCTGGTCCTGCGTCTGGTAAAAATTTTCATTCAGCGGGGCGTCTAATGGTTCGCGATCGAGGAAATCACTCTGGCAACCCGCCAGCAACAGCAACAGCCATATACCGGACACCTGGTAATATTGGTGGTAAATATTTCTTTTCATTTCGATAGTCTTTACGGAATTACAATTCAACATTAATACTAAAGGTATATACCGGTGTCAGCGGATAGCGTCCGTAGTCAACGCCTACCGGCTGATTATCGGGTGACATGGATTTACCTACATACGAGCCTACTTCCGGGTCATACCCTTTATAACCTGTTAGTGTTACCAGGTTCTGCGCCCCAATCGCTACATGTATATCTTTAACAAAGTTCTGTTTGGACAGAAGTGATGAAGGCAGGGTATATCCCACTTGTATATTTTTCAGACGCAGGTACGATCCATCTTCCACGAAGCGGCTGCTAATGCGCACGTTGTTACCGTTGGCATAACCCATGAGACGAGCTTGTTCCGTGCCCGGGTTCAGGAGATAAGGATTACCCTGTGCATCATTTGCTACCTGCGCATACCCCGTGGTCTCATCAAATACATTCATGCCAAGCGTTACATTGTTAGGATTTGAATTGGCATAACGCATATAGTTATATACATCATTACCATACGAGCCGGTGAGCAATACACTAAGATCAAAACCTTTATACTTGAATGTATTGGTGATGCCAAAGAAAAACCTGGGCCACGGGTTTCCAATATAGGTACGATCTTTCTCATCAATGACGCCATCATTATTAACATCTTTATACCTGGTATCTCCTACCCACACGGCATATTGACCGGCCGTCAGTTCACTTCCATCGCTGTTGACCGGCAGTGCACTCGCATTGATTTCGTCAACAGATTTAAACAATCCTTCTTCCTGGTAACCATAGAACTGCCACGGTGCTTTACCGACTACGGAACGCTGTGTAAAGTTATTCATATACCAGGCACTCCGATCGATAATGGCGGACTCAGAATATAGCCGGGTAATTTTTGTTTTGAAACCGGATATATTAAAGTTGGTATTCCACTCGAAATCATTCCGTTCAAGATTTACGGTGCTAACTGAAATGCTATAGCCACGATTTTCGAGCGCGCTGATATTTTCAGTAGGCGAAGCGATTGATCCATTGCCATTTGTTCCCAGGTAATCGGGCAACTGACTTTTCATTAGCAGGTTGTCTGTTTTCTTGATGTAGAAATCACCTTCTACATGAATATGATCCTGCAACAAGCCGAGGTTGAAGCCCACATTATAGGTGGTGGTCTGCTCCCACTTCAGATTATGATTTCCGTACTGACTGGTAACAAACCCTGTTCCCCATGATGTTGTAACCGGCACAAGGGCACTGTATACACCACCATTACCCTGGTTACCGGTAACACCGGCTTCAGCACGAAGCTTCAATTCGTTGACAACAGCTATACTTTCCATGAATGGCTCCTGCGAGATGCGCCACGCTATCGAACCGGAAGGAAACATTCCCCAGCGGTGTTCACGACCAAAGTTTGATGATCCGTCAGCCCGCACAGCTGCCTGTACTATATATTTATTCTTATAGGTATAGTTTACACGGCTGAAGTAAGACTCCATAGCCCAATCGGATTGTGTACTGTTGTTGGATGCTGAGCTGCTGTTACCTACGTTCAGATCAAGTATATTGGAGGTAATAAATCCGATGCGTCCGCTGGATACATTCTTTACCAAACCATATTGAGCTTCATGGCTCACCATAACACCGAGTGTGTGATCGCCTATATTTTTATTGTATTGCAGTAACTGGTTCCAACTCCAGTAGCTTGTATTATTTTCTGTAATACTAAGACTCGCTACATTGTTTGCCTGCTGGCCCAATGTATAGGTTGGAACAAAGTATGTAGTACTCGCCATACCTATATTTGTATTGAGTGATGATCTGAATGTAAGGTCTTTTGTGAGACTAACTTCGGCACCAACGCCTCCCAGCAACTGTCTGCGTTTATATTTATTCTGAATGAGATTGGCAATAGCCACCGGGTTGTAAGGTGTATACTGCACACTGTTGCCATTGGTATTATCTGCACCGCCCCAGCTTCCATCGAGGTTTCGCACCACCACGTTAGGTGCCAGCGAAAGCGCGTTCACAATAACATTTTCACTTTGTGCAGTAAGCTTGTCATCCGTCTGGTTAATGTTCAGATTCAAATTCAACTTTAGCCATGAACGCGTCTGGTTATCTACATTCAAGCGTATACTTCCGCGATCAAAGCCTGCACCCGGAGTTATACCATCCTGCCTGAAATAATCACCCGACAAATAAAAAGTCGTTTCTTCTTTACCACCACTAATGCTTAACTGGTGGTTCACCAGTGGTGCTGTTGTAAACAGTTCGCGTTGCCAGTCTGTACCGTTGCCCAGTAATGACAGGTCTTGAAATTCTTCCGGGCTTGTTCCACCATTGCTGGCGCGATATTCATTTGTAAGCTGCGCATATTGTTGCAGGTTCAAAACCGGCAGATGGTTCGGTGTGTTCTGTATACCATATTGAAAGCCATAGCGTATACTCAGATCACCTTGCTTGCCGCGCTTTGTCGTAATCAGAATTACACCATTCGTAGCACGAGAACCATATATAGCGGTAGCCGATGGACCTTGTAATACTTCAATCGTTTCAATATCTGCCGGGTTCAGTCCGGCCAGCGGAGATACACTGCTGTTGCTGGCAAATGCTCCGCTCGTGCTGATCTGTATACCATCAATTACATAGAGCGGATCGTTGGTACCATTTACTGAATTTATACCGCGGATATTTACCGATACCGATCCATCAGGTTGCCCGGTGTTCTGCGTAATATATACTCCTGCCGCGCGACCTTGCAATGCCTGCTCTACGGTTGTGTTCAGCGTAAGCCCAATCTGCTTTGCATCCAGTGAGACTTGTGCACTTGAAAGATCGGTTCGTTTTAATTCTCCGTACCCAACTAACACTACGTCCATGAGGTCAGCCAGCGCCTGTATATCTTCTTCAAGGGAAACATCCAGTTGTGTATTGGCACCTACAGGAAGTTCAACTGAAATATAGCCTGGTAATGAAAAGACTAAGATATCTCCGGCTTTTACCAGGATTGAATATTTACCATCAGCATCGGTAGTTGTTACAGTAAGAGAGTCCTTAACCATTACGCTTACTCCGTGAATCGGTGATCCGAGGGATGGATCGGTTACAACTCCATTCACCACTTGCTTCTGGGCAAATGCACAGGAAAATCCAAGGAGTATAAAACAAGTAATAAGTAAGAAGTGTCGCCTGTTGCGTTCTTTTTTCATACAATTGTTAGGTAAAGTGTGTTCATCTTTTTTTTATAGTTCTAATTATTCGGGATCTGACTTCATTATATCATTGGCCAACGTTGTTAATTGCGCTGATATCTTGAGATTTCGTTTCTCAAGCTCTTTCATATTTATATCGAACTTTAACTTGTTATTAATCACAATAAAACTCATGGCCGCTCCTTTCTTGTGAAGCCCTTCGCGTTCTGCGATAATCATTACAGGTTTACCATCGGTTGCTTTCAGCAGTTGAGACAATTGATTGCTGGCACCATCAGAAAGGTATATGATACTGGCTTCTTCCATGTTTGTATCGCTGTCACCCTTTACAACAACAGCAGCAGAACCTGCAATTGCTTTGCCGGCTACGTTCTTCACGATTTCATCGTAGGCTTTTGTATTTCCTACTACAATCACCTTAAAACCGGTGGTAGGTGCGGGCCATGAACTATACCGGGCAAAGCTCTGAACAAATACAGCGTATGAATAATAGAGTGCCGGCTGTGCACTGCTATATATAGGTATACCCGATACCAGAATGGTTATTGTGATAAGTAAAATCAGAACCTTCGCCTTCATCCGATGCATATATTTTAAAAATCCTGCTAACAATGGTTGCATCAAGAAATAGAGTCTATGGAAGAGCGATCAGTGCCCTTTTTAACGGAAAGTGCAGTTCGGTATTCGAGTATATCTTTGGTCTCTTCGTCCAGCAGAACCGTAATGGCTTTAATCACATCATCAAGTTCAGTGGCACTTTTTTCAAGCATGTCAATCTGGTCATCCACAACCTGAACACTCATACTTTTATCAGCGGATGTTGTTAAACGAATAAGGTATATAAGCCCCAGTATTCTGGCTAACGGTCCTCTTACCTTATGGGAGTTAAAAAATGCGTACTCAATAAGTTTCTGGTTCAGCGACTGAATATCTTTTGTGCGTTCTTCAACGAGTATCTCAAGTGACCTGCTATACGATGCAATCACTTCGTTTTGCGCATATACTTCTGCATTCGCTTCCTCCAGCTTTCCGTTTGTCTCGAATACGCGTTCGCGTTCCTTTTCAAATTCCTGTTTATACAGAAAGGCGATATAGAGCACATTTAACACACGGGCTAATATCTCGGCTATATTTACCAGCACAGGATCGCTATCGCGGGCATTGGTGATCCACTGAGGGCATGAAACCTGCACATACCCCATGAACACGAACTGCATAACATACAGCGACAGAAAAACGACTCGTTCACGCCCCTTAAAAACAAACGTAAGTGCAACGGTGAGTCCGAACATGTCCAGCGCATTGATATTGAACATGCCGCCCTGAAAGAAGAAACCTCCCAATATAGACAGCATGTACAACCCCATAACAGTTCTGATACTTGCTTTTGAACCACAGGTATATAGTACGGAGGCATACGCGGCACCATATACTAACAGGCTTACAAGGGCTTTAACACCTGCATCATAATCACTTCGAAAGAAATCATAGGCCGAATAGAGCAGAATGATAATTAAAGTACTGCGCGTAAAACTCAGTACAATGTTTACCTCCAGTGGTCGATCTTCTTTGGGATATTTAAAAATCATCTCAAATCAGTCCAGTCATTCTATCGCATCAACATGCAAAGGCTGCCCATCAAATAATTGAACATTCTCCGATATAGCATCTCACCTAAGTCCTGCAATCTCATAGGCTTCCTCCACACTGGAAGTATATATAGTTTCTACCCGTGGCTCCGACAATCGTACGAAGTATCCTTTCGAATTATCCTCAACATCCTCCGGGGCAATTGTATTTGCCACGATAACCCGTTTAAACTTCTGTCCTGAGAATGAACGCATAAAGTATTTCTTGGCATACTCCAGCAAAGCAGCCGTAGCATATCGCTGCAACTCTTCACTTGTGTTATGCTCCAGAACATTGAATATTAAAATTGCAGGGCGGTGCTTTACCATGAGTTCGGTAACCATATCTATACCGGCTTTAAAAATTCCCTGAGGAGTAAAACCTTTCCATATTACTTCCAACCCTTCTGTGTCAAGCTGATTAACGATCAGATAAGTTCTCCCTGATGTTGTAGTAAGCCTGAGCAACTCCGTCACACGCATAGAAATCATTTCAATTGAGTTTTAGCTCCAATACCAGATTAATTCTTTTATACCTATATACTTCTGTACTTTATTCAAACATGATCCTGTATGAATAGGTGCAGGTACTCTTTAAAGTGCTTTTAATCTTCGCAGTTCCTCTTCTGCAACCTTGAGTTTTTCTATAATCTTGTTTGTAGCCTGGCGATTACTCTCGGCAACTTTACGTGAACGTTCTGCCTCTTCGGCCTGAATGCGATCGATCTCTTTTTGCTTGCGCAGCATTTCTTCCTGCGTGGCTTGCAGCTCTTCGAGATTCTGGCGCATTTCTTCTTCTGTAGATCGCATCTCCTCCGCCTGACGTTGTGATGCTTCGAGCAGGTTCTGCATTTTTTCGGTTGTTCGTACACCCTGCAAAGCCGAGGCTACAAACTCTCCGGCCTTTTCTATAAATGCCACTTCGTAGTCTTCAAACTTCTCAAGACTTGCTAACTCAATGATGGCTTCGGTACGNNGTATATCCCTGCGGAACTTTGGTCAGAAGACTGGTCTGTCCTTCCAGATAAGCTTGCCCGATGAGGCCAACACCTATTTCAATTTTACGTTCGATATATTTCTTTCTATCAAAAGCATAGCACGCAGCAAGTTCAAGGTATGGTTCGTTCTCGTCTTCTTTCAAAACAAAAAGACCTCCCTGCTGTGCGTTCATATACTTGGTAAGGAAGCGCACTACTTCGAGCGAAAGCTCTGTGAGGTTCTTCTGATGATTACGAACTGTCTCGGAAAAACGGGTGAGACCTTCATTGCTCCACAACCTGCGCTCTTCTTCTTTCTTCATTTGTTTTAACTGGTCGCGCATCCGGGTAAGTCTTCCGGCCAGGTTCATTTCGTTCAGTGTTTTATTGGAATCACTCAATTCAGTCCACGTGGTATCGTATCGTCCTTCCGATATATTCTCGATAAACTCACTCGCCTGCTGAAGATTTTTTATGGAATGTTCGATCAGTTGTTTCTGATCATTTGAGTATGTCGCAGTACCCGGATTAAAAACATATTTCCGGTTGTTCTCTTCAAGTTCTTTAAGCAGTGAAAAACGCTCACCATTGTCTCTTCGTATCTTGAAGATCACAAAACCGAGTGTAGGAAGACTTACAATCAGTATAAAAAACTGCAGGTATATATTATTGTTGATAGCTGCCTGATAACTTTCTTCAGCCTGTCCTTTAATTACATCTTCGTGTATACTAATCTTTACGCCTACATCATTCCAGTGCATAAACACTTTCAGGCCGCGATCTTCCGACATCATTCTACGAAAGGCATTTACGCTGTCCACATCTACCATTCGCGCCATCTCATGGATAAATTTACCATAGTCGAGGTAGGTCTTACGAAGTTCATTGAGCCCGGTTACATCGTATGATTGTTTATGTAGATCATTCTCCAGCTTATCAAAATATTCATCTATTTTTTCAATAGCGGTATTGGTGGGTGCCATCATCTCCTTGTTCTTCGTGGCACCATAGGCGCGTATACCCAGATCCATATTATGTAACAGGTAATCTATCAACTGACCCGACATATACTTGATATTTTCGGCTTGCAGCTTAATACCGTTATTTCTTACGAGCGTGGCTTTATATTGCAGAATAAGCACAACGTTTGTTGCCAACAGCATTACGATCACTATAATGGCTACCGTAATTGCATTGCGGGTTAAAAAATTTTTTACTCTGGTCTTCATGTTTTAACTTGAAATGAGCCTGCGTTTATTGATAACTTCGGGTTGCCTGTTCCATCCAGCAAATTGCATCTTCAGGGGAATCGAAAACAGCAAACGTAAGTATACCTATATGTGTACGGGCTTCCTGTTGTGGCATCTTCATGAAAATATCTTTCGGTATAATAGTGGCTTGATAAGAGTACCCGGCACGCACCGCCTTGTTGGCCCAGGAAGTGACTGACCACTCCTGATCTTCCGGAGAAAGTACTCCGAGTAATGTTGCATCTACTATCACTTTTCCTGTTTTAAAATGTTGCATGGCCAGAAGCAGTGTATGTAATCCCTGCCTGAAATCACTTGATGAAGGACTCGTCTTCCATGTCAAAACAATGAATGTATAGTTTTCATTATATTCAATATTTACAAAGTCGTTCTCAAAATATCCCCGCATGCTTATCAAAACTATATATAGTATATCCGTTTATCATCACAATTACTTTACCAACCGTTACCGTTATTTATGCTTTTCCTCCTTCAGTTCTTTTTCACATCACCGGATTGCAGTTCTTCCATCATTTGCCGAAGTACATCCTCTTGCGCTTTAAGCTGTTCTTCCTTTATCCGGATCTGCTCAGCCTGTGCTTGTGTCTCACTTTCTTTTTCCTTGAGTTTGGCAATGGTCTTCAGCATCATTTGTTCCTGTGCTTTCAACTGGGCGGTACTCCGCTCTAATTCTCTGCTGCGGTTTGCCTCGCCCTCTAAAGTCGATTGCAATTCTTCCATCGTTTGGCGTAGTTCTTCTTCCTGCGCCTGTGTCTCTTTCTCCTTTTCTTTCAGCTTTTCGATGGCCTTTAACATCATTTGCTTTTGTGCTTCCAACTGTGAACTGTTGCGTTCGAGTTCGCGACTTCGTTTGGCATCGCTCTCCATAGTAGCCTGTAGCCTTTCCATCATATCACGCAGTTCTACTTCCTTTACTCTGCTCTCATTCAACAGTCTGTCAACTTCGAGTTTGGAGTTCTTTATGTCGGTAACATTTTTAGAGAAGAGCGCCACTGCGAATACATGGCCTTTATCATCACGCATAGGTACATATTGCACGATGTAGTGTTTATCTTTCAACGTTATCTCATTCTGGATAGACTCTCCGCTCAGAGCACGATCGTATATTTTCTTCCACTCATAATTGCCGCTGTTGCTCATCAGCAGGAAATTACTTTTCTCTTGTAGTTTGAGACCTTCGGCTTCAAAGTTCTTTTGCATAACTGTATTGAAGTGCATGACTCTATATTCACGATCGAACGTGACAATGGAATCGGATGAAGCGTTCATAAGGTCGCGCAGATAGCGTTCCTTATTTTGTGTTTCGGTGAGGATGCGCTGCATTTCATCCTGCGTAGCAGCAAGCTCTTCCATGTTCTGCCGCATCTCTTCTTCCTGCGCATGCAGATTCTCGGTTTGAAGTCTGCTTACCTCCAGCAGATGCCTGGTTTGCTCTGCACTTTTCGCAGATGCTATAGCTGCTGCTATATTTTCGCACACCTTGACTATAAAATCCTGCTTATGCTTCGGATAAGGATCAAACGATGCCAGCTCCAGCACGCCATATATAGTATCGTTGATCTTGAGCGGCACGATAAAAATAGATCGCGGTGTCGCATAGCCAAGCCCGGAAGTGATGTGTACATAGTTGGCAGGTACCTGCGTAAGAAAAACAGGTTCTCCTTCCAGCCAGCATTGTCCTATAAGACCTTGTCCTTTGTGAACTATTTTTTCTTCGAACTTCTTCTTATCCCATGCATAGCAAGAATATAATTGCAGGTATTCTTCCTCGCCTTCGGTACTATCGTGTATAATGAAGAGACTTCCCTGGTTCGAATTGGTATATCGTACAATGTTGCTGATAATTATATCGCTCAGTGCCTGTGCATCATTCTGGCTGCGAATGATCTCTGCAAATTCTGCCAGACCGGCTATAGACCAGTTACGCTGGCGTTCAGCTTCGGTGTTCAGCTTCAGGTTGTCGCGCATATCCAGCAAGGCTCTTCCCATGGCATCGCGTTCGCTTTGCAGCGTAAAAACAGTATCGTATTCACCTTTGCCAATCTGCTCGGCAAATGCAAGCTTGGCATTCATACCTTCCGTAAGTGAAGCGAGTGCCTGCCCGATCTGACCGATCTCATCATTTCGTTTTTCAAACGCAACCTTTGCTTTACTTCCCTCGCCTACTTCCCTGATCACTTTCTTCAGTTCAATGATCGGATCTACTACACGCGTAATAGAGAAAAAGTACGCCATAGCAGCTATACCAATAAACAAGGCCAGCATTACACCCAACGTAATGACTACACGCGAATATGCATGTTGTTTCTCGGCACGCACCTCTTCTATGGTACCATCAAGGTTACGAATGTGCTTATCCAGTTTGCTGCGCAGCTGTTTTGTTTGTGGCGTGACCTTTTGTTCGAAGATGCGATTGGCGCGGTCAAAAGATTCTGTATTGAGGTAAGACGAATCGTCTTTGAGTAAACTCATCAGCTCGTTCTGTGATGATACTATGGCTTGAAAATCACTAAACAACTCTTGTATAGCCTTGCGGTCGGACGCCAGCGATGAGTTCTTCAGTATATCATCCAGGTTTTGTTTTACTTCAAAGTATTGTGTTTTGTGAATGGTCTGCAGTTCCTTTTTTTCCTGCCACTCATCCTGATGGGCAACCCAACGGCCTGTGAGCCTGTAGGAAGTTGCCAGGAGCGCATCAAGATCCTTTAATGAAAAATAAAACGGCATATACACTTGCTGTATGCGTGTATCCAGCTCTTTGTTTTTTCTCAAGGCACTAAAGCATGAGACTATAGCAATGATAGCTACCAAGATGATCACCAGGTATCCCGCTGATATCTGGTAAGAAAGTTTGAATTTCGGCTTCATGTTTCGATCAATGTTCTTCTTATATAGGGAATGGGTTCAGGGTCGTGAGTTTTATTGTTACTACCAGCATACAGATCATTCTTTCTGCCGGCTTATTCCATATATACTTCTGTTTATGATTGACTATCTTACAAGAGCAAAAGTATATCCTTCCAGAAGGAACTGTTGTCTGGTTTAATGCTTAACTCTGAGTCTATAAATACAGAAATCAACCTCCGTATTTCTACGGAGGTGCTACATTCATTAAGGAGCAAACCGGGTTACTCCGGCTTGCCTGACAGAAATTTTCGCAGAATCTTTTCAACAGGATATACCAGTAACGCCATGGTAGCCTGTACAAAAAAGTTGATAACGGGAGATGTATTGGTAGTCCAGTAGCTCTCGGCTAGATTCTGGATCAGTTCGATAATGAGCACGAGCGTCAGCAACGTAAGTATACGTGTAACAAATTCATAGCGACTCTCTTTACGATTAAGCCTGAAGGTAACCCACAGCAATGACCCGAAGAAGATAATTTCCAGCAGGTAAAACCACGAGGTCTTCCAATACGGAGGTACTACATTAAAATGGATGATTTGTTCTTCGGATACCTTACCCAACGTATCACGTATACGCACATGAAGATCGTAAGAACCTGCCGGCAATAACTGGTAAGAAAGTGATGCACTGGAAGTCCACGCAGTCCATTCATCCGAAAGTCCATCCAGTTTATACTGGTATTGCACACCCAATAACCCGAGATAGTCCGGATGAACAAATTCAAACGCCAGCGAACTGTTATCTTGTTCAACGTTCAGATCTTCGAGTGGCAGAAGTTGTCCTTCCTTACTTCGAACTTCCCGCAGCAAAACCTTATGCATCATGGAAGAGTCTGTATACCCGGCAGATGAAATTTTATATAGTTCGTTCGTACTGGTCGTTACCCAGCATTCTCCGTCCTCTTGTGCATATAGTGATTTTATCTGTTTAAAAAATCCCAGCACATTCAGTCCTTTATGCTGTGTGTCTTTATCCGGGAGACAGATCCATTGATTACCATTGAAGATCCATATATGCTCATTGCTCATGATAACACGCTCTGCCTTGCCGAACTGCTTCCTGAATTCACGATCGTGCAGCAGTGTTTTTCGCG
>DJFR01000122.1:24785-59096 GCA_002432545.1 Flammeovirgaceae bacterium UBA5867
GGATTACGCTGTAGCAGATATATAGCGTTACGACCGGACAGCCATATATCCTGCTCATTGATACAGTTAATGTGTACGATATCATCATCGATCCTTACCGAAGCAGCGACAGACCATTTGTCGTTCTTCGCTGCAAATATTTTCAGGGTATGATTATCTGTAAAGGAGAATATCTCGTTGAGCGAAGCATTGTACGAGAACACCAGCGTATTGTCGCTATCAATACGATTGGCCGCTTTATTCTTTACCTCGAATAACCCCCCGGTGCCACCCGACAGCAAGCTGTTTTTAAGATGTCGTATACTGCTGCTCTTTCCGGTGAAACCCGCTACCGCTTTATAGGTATAGCGAATCGATTTCAACTGGCGATGCCGCTCAAAAATAGTTTTGGGTTTGCGTGAAAAAATGCGCTGCAGAAAAGTATCCTTTCGCTTGGCAGGCTCCGCAGGTTTCTCCGAGGCATCTTCAACCACAGCTTGTTTCTCCTTCTCTTCCTCCTCCTCGCGCGCTTTCTTCTTCTTCGACTTTAAAAATGAAAAAGGCTTGTGTTTTGTCTTTGTATTTTCGGTGGCTGATTTTGCAGGCTGCGTAATTACAGGCTCTGCTATTTTTGTAACCGTTCGTTTATCGTTCGCTTTCCTGGGGACTCCTTTCACCTCTACCCGCTGAAGCGTTGTCTGAAAACTTTTAGCTTCTTCCAGGTAGAACATTCCGGTGCTGGTACCTATATATACTGTATTTTCAAAAGGCATTACGGCCAGCAGATTTCCTTCTATACCGGGGAAGTTTGAAAAACAACGAAAAGGCAGATCAGGTGCAATGCGTGTAAAGCCATACTCATGAGCAACCCATACTCCTTTATCGCGATCGCTGCCCAATGCATATACCTCATTATCGGGCAAACCGGTATGGTAGTTAACGATCTTATCAATCATACCCGTAGTAGCATTGAGAAACACCACGCCACCGCGCAGTGTACCAATAGCAATAAGATTATTACTTACCCAGCTACACGCTGTCAGTTCCGATTGCTCAATATACCCATCGTCCTTCGGGTATATCCGCGATGCTTTGCCCTGACGTAGCCAGTAAAGTTCATTGCGATCGGTACCGATCAAACTGATAGCTTTATTACCCGGATGATCTGCAGCAAACAATATCCACGCGTTCCGTGGGCATGCCGTTACGGCCCCCTTTAGCTTACCCCCCTGCAAAGTATATATATTCTTGTCTTGCGTTTGCAACAAAAGCTTTCCGGACAGTATAAATATATTAACGAAATCATTATTGGCAGGAGCCTGAACCTGGCTGACAATCTTTTTTGATTCGTGGTATATATAGAGCATTTTATTACTCAGAAACAAAATACTGTCTTCGCGCTGCTCAATGCGAACGATACCTTCAATCGGCGCTTTATTGAATAACGAAATATAGGATGCCGTTGAAAAGCCGGCTACATTCTGCAGGTAACCAAAGCCTGTTTTACCGGCTACATATACCCGGTTTTGTGTGGTGATGTGAACATCATAAACGGAGCCGTTACATGAAACAAGATCCCAGTTATGCCCGTCATACCGCAGCACACCACCCTTGTTGGCAATATAGATCAGGCCATTGCTATCTTGCGCGACATCAAAATTTACTGGATCGTAACGACTATCATCGTATTTGTGATGCGTCAAAAAATAATCACCTTCCTGTGCCAGGCATACTGAATGAAAAAACACCAACAGGAACAATGCTATATGCAGCTTCATCTCAACCTCTTTTACGTCCCGGAAATCCAGTTACTATAATAGATTCAGCACCAGCTTACATCCAGGTAAACTCAATAGCAAGGCAGGTGTTTTTCTAAAGATCAAAAGTAGCGTATAGCTAAAAATGGCTCTGTCCTAATTGATCAGGAAGAGCATGTACATAAAATATAGAGATTTATATCCGTAATTATACGGATACAAGCCTTACACGAAACTGCTTTCTTGCATTAGTTTAATATGAAAATTCAAACCAACTGCGGCCTATATACTATAAAAATACAGTGACACTATATTTGGATTAGACCATCATTACGCTTATCTTATTATTAAGATAAGCGCGTTAGCCAGATCACCGCGGAAGCGTTCATGCATTTCTGCAGCGATCATGTATAGCTGTTTAAATGGTTCTGTTCTAAAGGCCGTGGTTATTTAACATTTGTTGTTGTAATGGAATTGTTCGCTAATAAAAAGCCAGATCACGTACAAGCGATTTTAGCTTCTATTGTTGATTATACCGATGACGCTATCTTCAGTAGCTCCCTGGAAGGGACTATTACAAGTTGGAACAATGGTGCAGAAAAGCTTTTCGGGTTTTCAAAAGAAGAAGCACTGGGTAAACCTATTTCACTTATACTTCCTGCCGACCGCATCACTGAAAATGAAACGCTTACAGTACGGTTGAATAAAGGAGAAGCCATTGACCATTTCGAAACAGAACGACTGCGAAAGGATGGCAAACTGGTATATATATCATTAACAGTTTCACCTCTTAAAGATGCGCAGAACAACATTACCGGCATCGGACAGATTGCCCGTGATTTTACCAAACACCGAAAGTCGCGGGAAACATTCAAGGCATTGCTCGAATCAGCACCCGATGCCATGGTAATTGTAGGGAATGATGGCAAGATCCAAATGGTAAATGCACAAACCGAAAAAATATTTTTGTATAAACGCACCGAGCTTATCGGTAACATGGTTGAGATACTTATTCCGCAGCGGTATACTCAAAATCATCCGAGCCATCGTTCCAGCTTCTTCAGCGATCCGCGTGTGCGCGGTATGGGTATAGGACTTGAGCTATATGGCAAACGAAAAGACAATACCGAGTTTCCGGTAGAGATCAGCCTGAGCCCGCTGGAGACAGAGACCGGTATAGTAGCACTCGCAGCTATACGTGACGTTTCACTTCGAAAAAAATCGGAGGAGAAATTCAAAGCACTACTCGAGTCTGCGCCTGATGCCATGGTGATTGTAGGACAGGACGGAAAAATACAAATGGTAAATGCGCAGGTACGAAATATATTTCAGTTTGAGCGAACAGAAATTGAAGGACAACCGATCGAGATTCTTATACCACAGCGTTACCACCAGGCACATCCACAACATCGCAAGAGTTTCTTCAGCGATCCGCGAGTACGCAGCATGGGTATAGGACTGGAATTGTTTGGCAGACGAAAGGACGGTGTTGAATTTCCGGTGGAGATCAGTTTGAGTCCGCTTGAGACAGAAGAAGGAACGCTTGCATTAGCCGCGATACGCGATATCACGGGAAGAAAAAAATCAGAATACAAGATTCAGCAACTCAACCGTGAACTGGAAGAACATATCGTTGAGCTTGAATCTTTTTCATACTCCGTATCGCACGACTTGCGCGCCCCGTTGCGCGCCATCGATGGCTTCATTGCCATGTTCATGGACAAATTTCAGGATGATGTTGATCCGGAAGGCAAACGACTGCTCGGCAATATTCGCAGAAATGTTACCAAGATGAGCAATCTCATCAATGATTTGCTGATGCTCTCGCGCATTGGTGCAAAAGATATAGACCAGACGCAAATCAACATGAAAACTTTAGTAAATTCGGTTCTGGATGAATTCAGGGAAACGCATAGTCACGCAACGGTACAGGTAGGCGATCTTCATCCAACATCCGGAGACATCGCATTGATGAGACAGGTTTTTCTGAATCTTATCTCCAATGCCTTTAAATATTCTTCCAAGAAAGAACAACCACATATTGAGATCGGGTCGGTTGAAAGCAAGGGTGAAATTCAATATTACGTAAGAGACAATGGTGTTGGTTTCGACATGGAATACTACAACAAACTGTTTGGTGTATTTCAGCGACTTCACAGTCCGCAGGATTACAACGGTACCGGTGTGGGGCTTGCCATTGTAAAACGTGTTATAACCCGTCATGGCGGACACGTTTGGGCAGAAGGCAAAGAAGGTGAAGGTGCTACTTTTTATTTTTCATTAAATACAACAACCCATGGAGCAAGCTGATCGTGTAGAAGTATTATTAGTAGAAGACAACCCGGATGATGCAGAGCTCACCATGCATGCGCTCAAGCTCGGTGACAGTAAAATAAATCTGTTACACCTCAATGATGGAGCTGAAGCGCTGAACTTTGTGTTCGCAAAAAAAAGCTTTGAGAACAAGCGCATACAAAATGATTTGAAACTGGTGTTGCTCGATTTGAAGCTTCCGAAAATTGATGGTCTTGAAATTCTGAAACGAATTCGTGAAGATGAACGAACGCGTACCCTGCCCGTTGTAATACTGACATCGTCACGCGAAAAGAAAGACATTGCAGCGGCCTATAGCCTGGGCGTTAACAGCTATGTTGTGAAGCCGGTGGAGTTTGAATTTTATATGCACGTAGTTAAGACACTTACCTTATACTGGAATACTATAAATGAAAAGCCCATAGGACAGATCTGACATGAACACAACCGCAAGTCCGCATCCGGAAATTGTTCTTGTTGAACAAAATGATCATGATTCTGAAATGATCACCGGTATACTTGCGCGAAACAGCATTCACAACAACACGGTACGCCTTAAAAATGGTGATGAACTGCTGGACTTGTTATTCGCTCGTGGCATTTATGAACAGTCTCCGCTTAAACATTTACCTAAAGTAATTCTGATGGATGTAAATCTTCCTACCATCAGCGGACTGGAAGTACTCAAACAATTACGTAACAACAAGGCAACCCGCAATATCCCGGTGATGGTATTCACCTCGGACGAAAGCGAAAACGAGATATTCGAAAAATACAAACTTGGTGTTACTGCCTATATTCATAAAAAGCTCGACTTCGAAAAATTTGAAGAAGCGTTGCTCCAGGTACAGCTATACCTGAAGACCTATCGCATTTTAATACTGGAAGATAATCCGGATGATGCCGAGTTACTGCTATATCAGATTGCCTCGTTTAACATTCAACTCGTTTCCAAAATTGCCAGTAATAAAGAAGAGTATATTGCCGCAGTTGAAAATTTTGATCCGGATGTAGTAATAGCCGACTTTAATATACCGCCCAACTTCGATGCGATACAGGCGATACGGATACTTCGCAAGAAAAATCCCCGCGTTCCATTCATTCTTATCTCCGGGGGACTGACAGAAGAATTTGCTGCCGGTTGTTTGAGCGAAGGTATAGATGACTACCTGCTAAAATCAAACCTGAAGCGGTTCCCGATCAGTCTCACCAACATGTTGCGCAAAAAGAAAGCAGAAGATGAAAAGGAGCTTGCGCTTCAGATGCTACGTGAAAGTGAAGAGCGCTATCGTAAAATTATTGAGACAGCACAGGAAGGTATATGGGTACTCGATGCACACAACCAGACTATATTTGTTAACAGGCGCCTGGCCGAAATGCTGGAGTATTCTGAAGAAGAAATGATCACACGATCGTTCTTCGGTTTTATGGACCACGATGATCGCGCGCGCTCCATTGAGCATTTCAAGAAACTCGGCAAGGGTAAAAAGATATCACTGGAAATAAAACTGAACTCGAAGACTGGCAAAAAAGTGTGGACTTCCATATCCGGTAACCCGCTCTATAATAACGAAGGCAAATATACCGGGGCGTTTGGAATGATAACCGATATAACTGCACTAATGACAGTGCAATTTAGTCTTGAATCGAAGATCACCGAGTTGAATGCATTTCTCTATCACACTTCACATGTGTTACGCGGCCCTGTATCCTCTGCGCGGGGATTAATCAATGTTTTGAAGATGATCTCGCAGGACACTGAAGAGCAGGAGTTTCTGAAAATGCTTGACGACTGTAACGTAGATATGATTACGATACTCGAAGAGCTGACCCGTATCTCTACACTATACTATAACCCGATCATTCACGACAAAATTGATTTTGAAGAAATAGCGCGCGAAGCGCAACGCGATCTGCAGCACTTACCCAACAGCGAGCGAACTGTACTAACCGTACACCAGGACAGTGATATTGCTTTTCACAGCGACCCGTTTATTATCAAACCTATATTTTATTGTCTCATTAAAAATTCGATGACCTATATCGATGATACCCGGGAATGCCGGATCAACATTACCGTAACACGCGAGAATAACAAAACGAGAATAGAAGTATCAGACAATGGCGATGGTATACCACCCGAATTTTTGCCACGCGTATTCGATATGTTCTACCGTGCTCATAAAAAAGCCAGAGGCCCGGGATTGGGCCTCTATATAGTCAGACATATTGTAGAAAAATTACATGGAACTGTAGGTATACAAAGCAAGCAAGGTGAAGGCACTACCGTTTCAATACGACTCCCCGTTACTGTTCCCCACCCGGTTGCAACGGTATAGCTAAAGTAGCTGTGAGCTTTTTAGTTGCCAGTTTCAAAGGAATATATACTATACTTGCAAACAATACCAGCATTTACCAGTAGCCAGCAGCCTGCAGCCAGTAACCTTACGTTCTTCTTCGTTACGCGCTTTGTTTCCAGGGAGTAAATTTAACCACTTTCAAACGCAGCTCTTCCGGATCGAAAGGTTTACTGATAAAATCATTCATGCCGGTCTCAATAACTTTATCGCGCATGCCACTCATGGCAGCGGCAGTCAGGGCAATGATCGGTACATCTTTAAAATATGGATCATCCATCGAGCGGATCTTGCGTGAAGCTTCATAGCCATCCATACCCGGCATCTGCAAATCCATGAACACCATGTTGTATGATTTACGTCCGATCATAGTAAGCGCTTCAAGTCCGTCATTCGCTATATCTACCGATACGCCCCATTGCTGCATAAAGTTCATCGCTACAATCTGGTTGATGCGGTTGTCTTCTACCAGCAATACACTGATCGTTTCATCATCGGCAAGTTTACCCGGAATAGGACTCTTCTCTGCTGCTACCGTTACATCTTTACCTTTATCCATCGTTAATACAAACGAGAAGGTAGAGCCATAGCCGGGAACACTCTCGAGGTCGATCTTGCTCCCCATAAGGTGAAGCAATCCTTTGGTGATGGTAAGTCCTAAACCCGTGCCGCCAAATCTGCGGGTGATATCATTATCAGCCTGCGAAAAATGTTCGAAGATGGTTTCAAGTTTATCGGCTTCTATACCTATACCAGTATCTTTTACAGCGAAACGTACTTTATATTTACCCTTCTCCTCTCCCAGCATTTTTACCGATAACTCTACATAGCCGCGTTCGGTAAATTTAACTGCGTTGCTCAGCAAGTTGGTAACGATTTGCGAAATACGAACCGTATCGCCTTTCAAAAAATCCGGCAACTTCGGATCATACTTCATATAGAGCGATATATTTTTTTCCTGTGCACGCTGCTCCAGCATCTGCTTGGTATCCGAGAGTAGTTTCTTCAGGTTTATATCGATGGATTCAAGAACAAGTTTTCCGGCTTCAATCTTACTGAAATCCAGTATATCATTGATGATCGTTAATAAATTATGACCGGAGAACTTCAACAGGTTGAGTCGCTCGCGCTGTTCTTCACGCGGATCATTCTGCAAGAGTAAATTGGTGAGTCCTACAATAGCATTCATCGGTGTGCGTATCTCGTGACTCATCATTGATAAAAATAAACTCTTCGCGTGTGTAGCTTCTTCGGCTTTCTCTTTAGCAATCTTCAGCGAAGCTTCAAATTCTTTTCGTTTGGATATATCACGCGATGAACTCTGGAAACCGGTCATGTTACCGTTATCATCATAGAACGGATGCGCATGAGATTCAAGCCACACGTACGAACCATCTTTTCTGCGCATGCGAAATTCAAGCGTAGCCGAACTGCCGCTGAACACAACAGACTGCAATATTTCTTTTACTTCTGTCTCATCCTCCGGATGTATATTATCATAAGGCGAGCTTCCGATCAGCTCATCTGAAGTATAGCCCAGTATATCTTTTACCGAAGGCGATATAAATGTACGGGTAGCGGCCTCATTGATCTTGTATAGCGCAATCATATCGCGTGTATTGCTTGACAGCAGACGATACAGTTCTTCGCTGTCGTGCAACTTCTGAAACATCTCTTTACGCTCCGTTATATCATGCGTAGTGCCGATATATCCTTTCAGCATACCGTTATCGTCCAGCATGTGAACACCTTCGCTGATCACCCACCGTATACCGCGCGTGCTGTTCAAGAAGCGAAATTCAACTTTAAAGTCACGTTTGTTGGCAATCGCCAGACCCAACGCACTGGTTACACGCAGACGATCTTCCGGGTGAACAGCGTTTACCCAGCCTTCCCGCATGATATCGGCTTCGGCAAAACCGGTAATTTCACTGACACGCTTGTTAACATAGGTGCAATTACCTTTGTCATCGGTTTGAAAAATTCCGACCGGAGCATTTTCGGCAAGTGCACGAAAACGATGCTCGCTTTCCATGCGCTTCAGCTCGATGTTTTTCAATGTGGTTATATCACGCGATATAACACCAACTTTCACAGCTTTGGATTCATCGGAGAACTGCATGTTAACGTTCTGTCCGATCCACACACCACCTCCGTTTTTCGTGAGCATAATAAACTCCATGTATGTATTGCTCGTACGGGACTTACGCTGCTCTTTGGATAAATTGAATATACGTTCGCGGTGATCCGGATGTATCAGTTCCCAGTAAGGCATAGCAAACAACTCCTCACGTGTAAATCCAGAGACGCGTTCCATTACCGGATTTACAAATGTGAAATATCCTTCGTTATTAAGTTCGTAGATGAGGTCGGTGGCATTATCCACCATCTCGCGATATTGACGTTCGCGTACCTCGAGTTGATCCTGTAGCACTTTGATCTGCTCCAGATTACTGTGACTGTCGCGATTTAGTATCGCAAGTTTCAGGTTAGACTCTTCAAGCGTATGTGCACGCTCATCCATTTGACGTGCCATGTGTTTCAGCTCGATCTGCTTGATGACATTTCGCGCCAGCGTACGCAGGCTCATACATTGAAAGTCGTTGAGACTTTTAGGAGTCTGTCCCATAACGCATAACGTGCCCAACGTATAGCCATCCGTTGTAATCAACGGCATGCCGGCATAGAACCTGATTCCCATAGGACCTGTAACGAGCGGACTGCTGACAAATCGTTCATCGGCCTGTGCATCCGGCACAATCATCAGGTCATCTTTTAATATAGCATGCGCGCAGAAAGCATGTTCGCGCGGAGTTTCCTGTATATCAATTCCAATCTTTGCTTTGAACCATTGTCTGCGCTCGTCTACTAAACTGATCAATGCTATAGGAGCATCGCAGATCGTGGCGATCAATTGGACAATATCATTCAGATCTTTCTCATCATTCGTATCTAATATCTCAAGTTTACGGAGTGTCTCTAACCGGCTGTCTTCAAAAGCTGTTGGCAGAAAGCAGTTCATTGGGGGAGTTGTTATAGAGAGAGTCTTAATGAGTTAATTTTTTATGGATCGCATCCGCCTCTTCCATCAATACTTCGTGCGAAGTAATAAGGGCAGCGACTCTGCTTTTATAGTCTGGATCACTTACATGATCTGCGCTTTCTTCAAGCTGAATAATTTCAGAGTATAGCGCATCCGAACACAGCAGCGATGTAGACGATTTCAGTTTATGCAGTATACGCGCAGCGTCAGCAGCCTGCTCAGCCATAATGATAGTGCGCAGTTCATCCAGCAACGCGGGTGTAAACTCCAGAAATGCTTCGATCAGCTCCGCCTGGATCTTGTCATATCCACCGGTAAGCTTATCAAATTTATCCTGATCAAAGTAACGCTCTACAGTTTTCGGTTTGTTCATAACATCCCGGCCATGCACAGATATCTCTACGAATGTTTGCTTATTGTAGAAGTTAGAATGGATGGATCTGTTCGCGCTCATAGTGTTAAAATTTAATGGATACTGCCTGATTATTCGTCATACAAATTTGAATTGAAAAAGCTTCTTAAAAATCAGTGGTAACCTGATTTTTACCGAGATCAAAGATTCGTCTATGTCCTAAGGATTTTCCCTAGAAAATACGTAGAATACTTAGAAGCCATTATGTCTTGAGGTTTGGAATCCACACAAAAAAGCTAGAGCCACATCCCTCTTCCGAATTAACGGTAATGCTTCCTCCCATTTTGCGCAGCACTTCATTTACCACATACAACCCGATACCAGCACCCTGCGATTGCTGTGCTCCGCGAAAGAAAAGCTGAAATATACTCTTCTGAATTTCGGAAGACATACCTATCCCGTTGTCTAATACTTTAATGTGACATCCGTTCTGGTTAACGCGAACAAATATATCTATATACTTGTCTGTCTTTTCAGGATCATTAAACACAAGCGCGTTCGATACGAGCTGCACAAGAATAAGATTGAGCCGCTCCAGGTCTGTGAACAACGGAACAGCCTGCACTATATTTTTAGAAAAACGAATTCGCAGTCTTTCTGAATCTTTATTATAGCGCGCCAGTATAGCATCGATCGTTTTACTCATCGATACCGATTCAATCACTAAATCTCTTCTTGAATTTACCAGGAACTGTTCGAGGTCATTCAGCATGGTCTCCATTTTATTAACCGTCTTCTGAATGAGCTCAAGATGTTTATGCGGATCTTCTGACGCCTCCTGGTTCTGCAAAAGTTTGATAAGACCTGAAATAGATTTTAGCGGCCCCCGCATGGTGTGAGAACAGCCGTATAAAAATTTATCAATAACGTTTTTAGCTTTGGCAAGCTCCTGCGCTATTGATTGATCGCTGCGCTTCTGTTCTCCCATTGTTTGTAAATTGACATGTATCATAACCTGTAAACTGATGCGTCAAAATTCTATAACAATGTGTAGACTTTAATCCGTGTGATGCTGATTTTGAAAAAATCAGGGCGCAGATTTCATCAGCAAATCACCTCCGTAAATTCCTTAGGCGGGAACGATGCGGTTCTTCATGTCAAGATGTACCGCGATAATGCGACTGATGATACTTAACGACTGGATCTGTTCTCCGGAAAATTTACGAGGCTTGCTATCAGACAATGCGAGTATGCCGACACGATCCCCCTGGTTATTCAAAATAGGCATACCTGCCAAATAACGAATGACTGGCTGATCGAGTACACGTGTATCAAATTTATATACTACATCTTTCAGTGTATCTTCAATTTCAGTATAGTGTTCATTGCGAATCAACGACTCCCACAACCCGATACGTTCCGATGAAAGTATGGTACCGGCAGAAGCTGCTATGCGAAGTATTGCATGATCATAAACCCAAATGGATACAGATGTAGTGCGACTAATGGTAATGGAAAGTTGCGCCAGTTCATTCCAGAAACGTTCATTGGCAAGGCTTGCATCTGCATGCAATAATAAACCCTGTAGTTTTTCACTTGGTATTAAATCCGCTTCGGGCTTTGTTGCCATGATTTCGTGTGCGTTAATCAGAGACAAATGTCTGATAGCGCATTGTATAATCTGACAGCAATAGAATGATTTTACAAAATCAGGGTGTTACTTATATGGCCTACGTGAAAAGCTTAGTATCGTGGTGCCAGCTTCTTTTCCAGCGCATACCGAACCAGTTGTGCTGTGCCGGTAAGGCCGAGTTTATCCTGTATATGCAGTTTATGTGTTTCCACCGTTTTCACGCTGATGAAGAGTTCCTCCCCTATTTTCTTCAGGCTCTTTCCTTCGGCAATCAGCATCAATACTTCTTCTTCACGTTTGGACAATACACTGCCTTTCAGCTTTTCACTTCTGTCCCCATCGCGTGATGATTTTTGAGGTGATGAAAATTCTTCCAGCACAAGCGAAGTTATATCGGTACCAAAATATTTTTCACCTTTCATTACACTGCGAACAGCCTTCAGCAAAACATCCGATGTTGTACTCTTATTGAGATATCCATCCATACCACTGCGAAGACCGGCCCGTATAAAATCTTTATTTACTTCACTGGACACCAGTATAACTTTTACGTGTGGGTTTTGTTCCTTGATCCAGCGCGTAGCTTCTATACCCGTCATCCCCTTCATCACGATATCCATAATGACTATATCTGGCGAAAGTTCAGTTGCATAGTTAACGGCTTCCTCACCGCTCTCTACACTTTTCAGAATTTCAACTTCACCACTTTCACGCAACAACGAAACGATCCCCTGTCGCACCAATCCGTGATCGTCTACAACTATAACTTTTACAGAACTCATGGCATTGTTTTATTTGTCCAAAATACTTTTAACAATTTCATGCAGATCGTCTAACGAACAAGGCTTCTTGATAAAAGCCTGCACATTGAGACTTAATGCCCGCGCTTCATTTTCATGCGGTGGTTTTGCCGAGAAAATAGCTACGGGTATATGTTGCATATTTTTATCCTGTTTTATTTTTTCTATCAAAGCAAATCCATCAAGCTTCGGCATTAGCAGATCGGTTATAATAAGATCCGGTTTGCTATACACCAGTTTTCGATAAGCTTCATGTCCGTTCGAACAAGGCTCCACATCATATCCCTCCATCGTGAGGAAATCTGTTACATGCTGCAGCAAGTCCGGAGTATCTTCTACTACCATAATTTTCTTAGGCATGCTCCAATGGAATTACAATGGTTATCTCGGTACCCTGTCCTATTACACTTTTTATATCCACATAACCTCTGAGCAGATCCAGCGCTTTCTTTATAATAGAAAGTCCAAGCCCGGTACCTTCTACATCGGCAGCATTGCTGGCCCGGTAAAACGGTTCGAATAAATTCTTTATATCCTGTTCCGGTATACCAATACCATAATCTTTAACAGCTATTGCGAGCTTGTTGTAATCTGCCGTTACAGACAAGTCTACATAGGCTGCTCCCGGCGAAAACTTGACGGCGTTGGTGAGCAGATTCAATACCATGGTGCGAATCAGTTTTTCATCAGTACTCACGGTGCGAGCTATACTGTTTACATGCAAGCGTATTGTGTGTGTGTTGCCAGTACTCTGTTCAATTTCATGTTTCAATTTCTCAAACGTATCGGCAATGTTCACTTCCGATAAATGTACCACCAGCTTACCCGCTTCAGTTTTTCCGATCATCAACACATCGTCCAGCAAGTGCGTCATGTGTCCCACCTGCTTTTCAATGTTGTCCAAACGCTTATCAACCTCTTCCGGTGTAATCTTCTGTTTATACTTTTTGATAAAACCTGATGCCAGTGAAATCGAAGACAGCGGTGTGCGAAATTCGTGCGAAGCAATTGAAACAAATTTGCTTTTCATCTCCACAAGCTCCTTTTCCTTCTGCAACGCTTCGTTCAGTTCGCGTGTACGATCGTAGACCATTCGCTCCAGATTTTGCTTGTACTCGATGAGCTCCGTTATATTCTGACCGACAATCGTTGCACCAACAATTTTATGTTCCGCATCTTTACGTGGTGAAACACTGAGCAACAACGATAACTTTTGTTTTTTTCTACTCAGTACCGGCAATTCAAAATTACTTACCGGTACACCACTCAATGCGTCTTTCATTATAGCCGTTACAACTTCACTATATTCCGGTTCCAACAGATTACTGATCCAGTCACGGCCTATCATTTCAGTTCTTGAAAAACCAGTGAGTTCGGCTGATACGCGATTCCACTCGTTAATCCTTCCATCCTGGTCAATTCCAAATATAGGTACATTGGCATTTTCAATCAGGCTCGACAGCTCGCGTGCTATAGCCGTAAGGGTGCCTTCAAATTCTTTCTGCTCGTTTATATCATGTGACTCGATACAATATCCAAACAATTTACCTTCTGCCGATCGTACCTGGCTTATGGTTATCTTAAACCACGCAGCTTCCAGACCACCGTTCTGCAGGTTTGCTTCGTATGAAATCATCTCGCCATTCTCCACGCGCTCCAGCAGATATGTAAAAGCACTCCTGCGGTCTTCATCTATATATTCCAGCAGGTTTACACCGGTCTTCAACTCTTTATTCGTGCGCAGCAGTACATTTTGAAAATTTGCTTTATTAAAAGCAATGATGGTATAATCGGGAGACAACAGCGTGAAAGAATCGCGTGTATTATCAAATATAGCTTTCAGGTTTGCTTCGGACTCACGAAGAATATTCTCCTGCTCTTTCAATTGTGTTATATCGGATGCTATAACTGCTACATGCGTCAGTACGCCTTCTTCAATAATGGGTTCGTAACGCACGGAATGATATATAGATGCATCCCGAATCTGAAATATAGCCGTTGTCTTTACCAGGTTGCCTTCCAGTGCTTCCTCGAACAATCGTTGCGATACCTCTTTGCGTTCTTTGGTAGTAATATCCCATATATACTTACCTACAGCGGGCTTAATGCCGGTAACAGCTTCGGCAAGTTGTTCAAACGCTTTATTGAACAACAACACTTTTCCCGAAGCATCGAGCAATACAATATTCTCTTGCGTATTAGAGAATATTATGTCCAGTTGCTGCTGGTAACGCTGTATAATTTCTTCTGCCTTCTTCTGATTTGTGATATCGACTATAATGCCTTCCTGCCGTACGGGTATATGATTATCATCATCAATTACCCGCATCTTTTCAAATAGCCATTGATAGCCATCATCGACTGTGCGTATGCGGTAGGTGCATTCTGCATAGCCATCCTGCAAAACACTTTTAAGCGCTTCTTCCTTTAATGGCCAGTCTTCGTCTATCACAAGGTCTCGCCAATATATAGCATCGTTAAGCAACTCACCCCGAACATTATTGCCCAGCACCTGCGTTGCGGACCGGCTGACATAATGTTTACCGGCCCCACTCAGATCTACCGACCAGATTATATCCTGCGAAGAGTCCAGCACCCGGTTAAGCTGTTCATCTTTTTGACGAAGTATAGTATGTGTTTGCTCTGCTATTTTAGCGTATGCATCTTCGAGCTTCTTATTGGTATATTTCAATTCTTCGTTCGCAGTAGCGAACGCTTTATTCTTCACCAGCAATTCGGCATGACTACTGGCCAGATCGTTATATACCTGTTGTTTTCTGCGGCCATAGAGTATAGCAGCAATGCTCAGCACCAGCGTGCTCACAACGGTTATCAATCCTATATATAGCACTATAGATTGATTACCGGTGCGATCATCGATTAAAGTCTCCTGAAGCGATGCAGCGTTTAGACTTATAAGCAAAGGCAGGGAGACAACGGAACCATGCGAAAATTCCGGGTCGAACTTTTCGCTATAGCCCACCTGATTACAGGACAACAATTCCCAACATAATAGAATACAAAGCCAATGATGTATGCGCATCGTTGAAAAATTCAGATCAACACAATTTTATTATTAACTGATCTAACCAAAACAAATAACACGTAATCTATTGCACGGTCAGGGATGTGCAGGCTACCAATTCAAACAATCTATTCGATCAATTTAATGTAGAAAATAGTGAAATATCAGAAATAAAAAAAATCAACGCCATCAATACACGCAGGACAAAACAAATTACCGAAGCATACTTAAGACAAGCTGCGTTTGCCCTGCTAAAAATAACTAACAAAATGTTGAAACGTTTTTCAGGAATGTTGAAACGCTAATGATGTTATATAAGGACTACTTCTCCTATACGGAGATACTCCATAATTGAGAATGAATATTAATGCGACTCCATTTCTGCTTTCTTCTCTTCATGAAGTTCTTCAGCTTCTTCAATGGAATGTGTCTGTTGCATGTTGTCCTCTTCTTTACTCATGCTGGCCAGCTTCGCATAAAATTTACGCAGCACACGTAACTCTTCTTCTGTCAGATCTTCTACTGAAACAAGGCGGTTACTTGCTTTACTGTGTGCTGCAACCAGTTCATTTAATTTAAGATGAATGGCTATAGATTCTTTATTCTGACTTCGCTGAATAAGGAACACCATGAGAAAAGTAATAATGGTAGTCCCTGTATTAATAACAAGTTGCCACGTATCCGAATAATTAAAGATAGGTCCGGTAATTAACCAAACCAGTATCAACACAACAGCTACCAGGAACGCTGCTGAGCTGCCGGAAGCACTGCTTACCACCGTAGAAAATTTTTCCAGCGGAGTGATTTTTTTCCCAGTTGAGTCCATGTGTAGTTTGATTACGTTATACCTAACATTGTAAAAATCCGTTCCCGCATGCAACATACGTTCCTGCGGCACTATTTTTTTACCAGTTGCCTTGAAAATCAAATACAATACAATTATGAAAACGCAAACTAAATCACATAAACATCACTCTGATACATCGCACAAAAAGCAAAATCAAGAGCCTTCCTCCCAGGAGCGTAAAGAAATTACCGGTGAGAATATATCTACGAATTCGTCCAAAGAAGATCCTAACAAACCAAAACGGCTGGGTGAATCACAAACGGAAATTACGGACGAGACAACGATATAACATCCGCTATTCCAAAGTATTGCTAAGAATTATCGATCAATAGTCATGGTTTCCCGAAAGAAAAAAGTTCTCTGGACAATCGTAATCATTGCCGTGCTGCTGGTAGCAGTACGCCTGGCGCTTCCGTATGTAGTATTGCATTATCTTAATAAGACACTTGCCAATATGGAAGGTTATTACGGCAAGGCCGAAGATATAGACATAGCGCTGATTCGAGGTGCCTACGAAATCGACAGTATATACCTGAACAAAGTAGACAGCACCAGTCAAAAACAAACTCCTTTCTTTGGTGCTACTCAGATTGACCTTTCTGTAGAATGGAAAGCGTTGTTCCATGGTTCAATCGTGGGAGAGCTTGTCTTTGATAATCCGATGATACGTTTTACCAAAGACAAAGTAGAGCCTGATGAAGTTCGAAATGACTCCAGCAGTTTCAAAAATCTGTTGGATGACTTTATGCCGTTGCAGGTAAACCGTGTTGAGATTAACAATGGCAGCATTCAGTATATAGATGAGAACTCGAAACCAAAGGTTGACATTAAACTTACCAACGCGTATGCACTGGCTGAGAATTTACGTAACAGTTATGACTCTACCGTTGTTCTGCCCGCATCGTTGCGCGCGCATGCCAACATTTATGAAGGTGAGCTTGCTATTAATATGAAACTTAACCCGCTGGCGGATGAACCAACTTTTGATGTGAATGCCGAATTAAAGAATACCAATCTTGTAAAGCTTAACGATTTTTTTGCAGCGTATGCAAAAGTAGATGTCAACCGCGGTCGTTTCGGACTCTATACGGAAGTAGCTGCAAAAGAAGGTAAATTTGCAGGCTATGTAAAACCGTTGATTCAAGACCTGGATATTCTCGGGAAGGAAGATCGTGATGATAACATTCTGCGAAAAGCATGGGAAGCTATTGTGGGTGCAGCCGGTGAAGTTTTTGAAAACCAGCGAAAGGACCAGGTTGCTACCAAAGTTCCATTTCAGGGGAGTCTCAAAAATCCGGACACCAATGTTTGGTTTGCACTTACGCGTGTCTTGCAGAATGCTTTTATACAGGCACTGCAACCTTCCATCGACCAGGAGATAAATATAGCAACGGTAGAATCTCAACCGGAGAAAAAGAAAACGTTCCTGGAGAAAGTATTCGGCAAAAAAGACGATAAAGAAGATAAAGAAAAGGACAAGGAGAAGAAGGAGAAAGACAAAAAGAAAAGCTGACCTGCGCTATATCTTTCCCTAAGCTCTGAGCTTTAGCGTGAGAAAGCTGCNNAATTCTTACTTCTTACTTCTGAATTCTTACTTCTGAATTCCAAGGCCCCTGCCTCAACTGCTATACACTAAAACACTTAACGGTTTTACACGCATAACTTCCCCCGGCAGAACCAGCCGTGGATGACCGGCATTTTTTACTGTACCCTCTATACTCCATTGAACTTCTTTAGAGTCCAGTATCTTTTTCCATTGCAATGTGTAGGCTGAAGCCGGATATATACACTCCTGCTCCGAAAAATTTAGCAGACAGAGTATATGCTCATCATGGTGTTTACGATGTAACAGCAAACTTTTTTCGCCAATAACAGATGCCTGTATATTTTCCCGCCAATAACTTTTCAACGCACCCAGGCTATTGCGCATGCGGATCAGTTCTTTATGCCATGCGCGTATAACAGCGTGTTTCCCCTCATTGCGTTTATGCCATTTCAGTTTAGAGGCTTCGAACGTTTCCTGCGCATAGGCATCTAGTGGTTCACCTTCGGACGCAAAAGCCGAAAATTCTTTCTTGCGTCCTTCGCGAACAGCTTCGATTAGTTCCGGATCTTCGTGACTGATAAAATAGAAGAACGGAGATTCATCGGCATACTCTTCACCCATAAAAAGCATGGGTATATAGGGTGAGAGCAATACAGCTGCAGCTGCGAGTTTCAATCTTTCAAAATCAACCAGCATACATAATCGTTCAGCCCGCACACGATTACCCACCTGGTCGTGGTTCATGGTGAAAGCTACAAAACGGTTGGGCGGTATACCAACAGACGATGCTCCATATTTGCGCTTGCGGAATTTTACATAATCGCCACTCAGCACAAATCCTTCGTTATAGGCTTTCTCCAATTGTTGAATAGAGCCAAAATCTTCATAACGCTTTTTTCCTTGCTTGTCCAGCAGCACATATAGCGCGTGATGAAAGTCATCAAGCCATTGTGCGTCAAATCCGAAACCGCCATATTCCACAGCCGTAACTACTTTCGGGCTATTGAAATCACTTTCGGCAATCATATACAACGGTCGGGCTATTTGCTGCTCTAGTGTTTTTATTCGTTTATGGCAAAGCTCCCAGAAATGCTCGGCACTTGTATCGAACACAGCGTGGATAGCATCAACCCGGAGACCATCAAGGTGAAATTCATGAAACCAATATATAGGGTTGCCGGAAAAATAATCGCGTACACCATCCGACCATTCACCATCAAAATTGATGGCATTGCCCCAGGGCGTACGGTATGTATCGGTAAAGTATGGAGCGTAATGTTCGAAGCAGTTTCCTTCCGGCCCAATGTGATTATACACTACATCAAGTATAACCGCTATACCTTTTTTATGGCACGCGTTAACAAGTTTTTTCAATCCCTGCGGACCTCCGTACGAATTCTGTACCGCATAAGGAAATACGCCATCGTACCCCCAATTTCGTTCGCCCGAAAATTGAGACACGGGCATAATTTCCAATGCATTTATACCTATATCAAGCAGATCATCAAGTCTTGAAATGATTGCTTCAAATGTACCTTCCGCTGTAAATGTACCTACATGAAGCTCGTATAGTATAAAATCTTCGAGGGGTTTGCCGCGCCACGCCTGATCTTCCCAGGTAAATGCATAATGATCGACAACTTCGGAAGGCCCTTTTACACCCTGCGGTTGATAGTATGAGGCTGGATCAGGTATATCTTCCACTCCTTCCGGCATGAAAAAGTATTGTGTGCCGGGGGCTACACCGTTAAGCTCTTTATAAAAATATCCGGAGTCGTTTTTTATCATCTCCACTTTTTGTTCCTGTGGAGCTACCAGGTGCAATACCATCTTCTGTTTCCCGGGAGCCCATACTGAAAAAGTACAAGTTCCGTTTTCAGCGTATACAGCACCATGCGTTCGTGCTTCTGTTGACATATATATAGTTAATCGGCAAATCGTTTATGTATATACTTAATTGTCCAATCGAACAACAATCGCTTCGTCTCCGCTCAGGCTGGTAGTTCCCTCTATGGTTGTTCCTTCCAGTTCCGGTGAAGTTGACACCAGGATGGTACCTTTTAACGGCTCGGCAAGCGATTTAAAATAACAGGGCCGATGGCTGAAGTTCAACACAATCAGCAAGCGCGGTGCTCCATCCCATGCACGGATATAGGCCATCATCTGGTGATCGGCATATACCGGTATATAGTTACCCATCACCAGGGCCTCGTAGTCCTGGCGCAATTGAATCAGCTTCTTATAAAGCTGAAGCATGGAGTTTGGATCTTCTTTTTGTGCCTGAACATTAACCTGGTAAAAATTACGATCAAGCCGAAGCCATGGTTTGCCATTTGTAAAACCACCCTGCTCACTGTTATTCCATTGCATAGGCGTGCGGGCCGGGTCGCGACTTAAATTCTTATCGGGCATGTTCAATCCCTGCGGATCCTGTATTTCATAAAAGGGAATCGGCACATCGCGCATGCCTATTTCATCGCCATAGTATACCGTTGGTGTACCGCGCAATGTCAAAAGCAACGTGGCGGCTACACGCGCCTGCTGCGCTCCTACCCTGCTGCTAATGCGCGGCTGATCGTGATTACTCAACACCCAGTTGGGCCAACCCTGCGAGGGCAATGCCCCCTCATATTCACTCACTGCTGATGATATAACACGCGCATTCCACGGAAGTGTGAGTAACTGAAAATTGAATGGAAGATGTGCGCCCTGGTTGTCTTTACCATAATATGTAACCAGTTTGTGAATCGGCAGGTATATTTCTCCAATCAGCATGCGCTCGCTATAGCGATCGAGCAACACACGCATTTCACGAACTATATCATGTACTTCGGGTTGATCAGTAGAGTATACCGGCAGTAACTGATCGTATGTAGCCATGTGTTGCTGGTAATCCGGATTCACAGGATTATCGCGAAGCTTCTCATCCTTGATCATGTGCCACATTACATCTACGCGAAAACCATCTACACCTTTATCCAGCCAGAAACTCATGGTATCGAGCATCGCTTGTCGTACATCGGGATTGCGCCAGTTCAGGTCTGGTTGTTCTTTCAAAAATGCATGGTAGTAGTATTGCTGTGTTGTCTCATCCCACTGCCATGCCGAACCACCAAATGCAGCGAGCCAATTATTAGGCACACCACCTCCCGGTCGCGCATCCCGCCATATATACCAGTCGCGTTTAGCATTGTCACGCGAAGATTTTGATTCAAGAAACCATGGATGCTGATCCGATGTGTGATTCGGAACCAGGTCGAGAATAAGCTTCATGTTGCGCGCATGTATTTCCCGCACCAATTCATCAAAATCATCCAGCGTACCGAAGATGGGATGTATATTTTTATAGTCAGATATATCATAACCGAAGTCAGCCATGGGCGAAGGATATATCGGTGAAATCCATATGGCACGAATGCCCAGCCATTGCAGGTAATCCAATCGCGTTATAATACCGCGCAGATCGCCAATGCCATCGCCATTGTTATCCTGAAATGAGCGCGGGTATATCTGGTAAACAACTCCGCTCTGCCACCATAATATTTTGTGTTGATTGTCTTGCGTTGCCATACCGCCCAAGCTTCCAAAAAGCTGTGCCAGTACATTTCGAAGCTATATAAAAATGAATGAGAAGTGATTTGGCATTTTTTTACTCATAAAAAAGTATGCCTCGTAGAAATTGAGGAATAAAATGATGTTCATGCAAACAAAAAGAAACCTGAGTGTTATACCCCAGGTTCTGATTTTGATTTGATAAAGATGTAGCTAAACAGGAGCAATTGTATTCAACTCCCGAAGGTCTTGCTCACTCAAATCAAGCGATGCAGCTTTCATATTATCTTCGAGGTGTTTCACGCGCGATGTACCGGGAATTAACAGAATGTTATCAGCATGATGCAACAACCAGCTGAGTGCAACCTGGTGGACAGTAGCTTTATTCCTGTCGGCTATATTTTTCAATATCTGCTGTGCCGCTACGTTACCGGCATTGAGCGGATACCATGGAATAAAAGCAATGTTATTTTTACGTGTATATTCCAGCACAGCTTCCCACTTCCGGTTATCGACACTATACATGTTCTGCACCGATACTACGTTGAAAAACTTTTGTGCACGCTGTATATCATCAACACTCACTTCCGAAAGTCCGATATGTTTTATCTTTCCTTCTTCTTGTGCCTGGCGCAGAAACTCAAACGATTTTTCTGCTGGCACTTTCGGATCGATACGGTGTAATTGATACAGATCAATTTGTTCAACCCGCAGACGTTTCAAACTTCCTTCCAATGCTTTTTTCAAATGATCAGGATGTGAATTAACATTCCATACATTCGGCCCGGAACGTTCGAAGCCACCCTTCGTTGCTATAACAACATCTTTTTGATACGGATGCAAGGCTTCTGCGATCAGCTCTTCAGAAACATCAGGACCGTAACTGTCTGCCGTGTCAATAAAATTTACGCCCAGTTCTACTGCACGCTTTAATACACGCAGTGCTTCGGCTTTGTCTGCGGGTGGTCCCCATATACCTTCGCCCGTGATGCGCATGGCTCCATAACCTAACCGGTTAACCGTGAGATCTTCGCCTATGCGGAATGTGTCGTTGATTGTCTTTGTACTCATGCTATAATTCTTAATGGATTGTACCATACAACACAACCCGAGTCAAAAACATTTTAGGACTGCATCATTTTTTCAGAAATCATTTCTGCTCGTTGTCAGGAAACATACTATAGCATATAGACGAATTTTTTATACCGATGAACAACGATGCTGCTCATCGGCATGTCGGTCTACTCATCACGGAGGCAGCGCGCAGGATTTACATGAGCCGCACGTATAGCCTGCAACCCCACCGTTACCCACGATATAAGCAATGCTATACATCCGCCACTAACAAAGTACCACCACATGAGCGGTATCTTATAGGCAAAATTATCAAGCCAGAATTTACCTATATAGTAACTTATCGGCAATGCCAGTATAATTGCTACAAGAACAATACGGGTAAAGTCGGCTGTGAGCAGTATAACTATATTGGCAGCACTTGAACCCAACACTTTACGAATACCGATTTCCTTGAGTCTGCGCTCTGCAGTAAATGATGCCAGCCCAAATAAGCCGAGGCACGATATAAGAATGGCAAGCCCTGCAAAATATTTTGATAATGTAGCGATGCGTTCTTCTGCTGCGTATTGTGCCTGATAATCCTGATCCAGGAAACGGTAGTCAAGATCGAAGCCCGGGTTATAGCTTCTGTAAAATTCCTGAAGTCTATCAATTGTTTCGCGTTCGGTGCCGGCCGCCATACGCGCAATGATCTTTGTAGTATACGGAGGTGCTATAATAAAGAACATGGGAGCCACTTTACTGTGCAGCGATTCAAAATGAAAATCCCTGGCAACACCTATAATTTCAACGTTGAATTCATCATTGCCGAGCTTTACTATTTTTCCGATAGGATCTTCGAGATCCATGATCTCAATGGCCCGCTCGTTAAATATAGCTTTAAAGCCGGGACTGTCATCCCGTGAGAACGCACCCCCCTGCACCAACTCTATATCCAGCATTTCTATCACATCATAATTAACCGGGCGTATAGCAAACGGTACCAACATGTTCGGCTCTTTACCTTCCCATTCAATTTCAGTTGTATTGCCACCGCCTACCATGCTTTGTCCAATGCTGGAAGCACTTACGATGCCCGGGAGTTTTCGAAGTTCATTCAGAAATGTTTCCGGGTTTTCTTTTACACGTCCTTCCATAGGAAAATGAATAACGTTATCCTTGTTATAGCCCAGATTTCTGGATTGCAGAAAATCGATCTGCATATATATAATCAACACCGAAACAATAAAAATCACCGAGAGTGTAAACTGAAATACCACAAGACCTTTGCGCGCCCATAGCTCACCCGTTGATGTATTGAGCTTGCCCTTTAGAACACTGGCGGGACTAAAACCCGAAAGATATAGGGCTGGATAACTTCCGGCTACTATACCAGCTGCTATCGTAATGCCCAGTGATGTCAGCAGCAGGTTAGCATCGAATATCAACACAAGTTGTTTGCCGGTGATGATATTAAAACTTGGCAGAAGCAAATCAACCATGAGTACCGAGAGGAGAAGTGACAGGAAGCTCATGAACATGGATTCACCGAGGTGTTGTACAATCAGGGCTCTTCTGCCGGCACCAACCGCTTTCTTTATACCAATTTCTTTAAGCCTGCGCGATGCTTTGGCAGTAGACAGATTCATAAAGTTGATGCAGGCAATAACAAGTATAAAGGCAGCAATCACGCTGAACAAAATAACATACTCAATTCGTCCGCCAACCGGTATACCATTTTCAAATCGCCCGAAAAGATAACCGTCTGAATATTTCTGGAAGATAAGATCCCGATGGGTGGCTGTCGTTTTTGTTTTTATGAGCTTCGAAATTTTACGTTCGAATGATTGCGCTTCGGTTCCTTCTTTCAAAACTATAAATGTCATCGGACCGGAGTTAGCCCAGTTGAGAACACCTTCGTTCATGTCTTTCATAACTTCGAACGACAATACAAAATCAGATCGCAGGGAAGATGTGGAAGGATTGTCTTTAAATATACCGGTGACTATATACTCACGCTCCCGTTGAAATTCAAGCGTTTTTCCTATAGCGTTTTCAGCAGTGGTGAATAAACTGCGTGCAGTACTTTCCGATAGTACGATGGAGTTCTTATCGATAAGAACACGACTGGCATCACCGTGAACAAGATCGAACGAAAAAATATTGAAGTAATCTTTACCGGCATATATACCGGCAGCATTTACCCGCTTGTCTTTAACCGACAACGTAAATCTGTCGAACCAGTACGGAGGTGTAACGGTAGCCGCGTATTCAACTTCCGGCATGTCATCTGCCAGTGTTTCGGCCAGTAGCCCGGGCGTTGATTCGGTAACACCAATATTGCCGGAGTGTTGCTGTTTTTCAAACACTTTATACAACCGGTTGTCTTTTGTATGGAATTTATCAACCTGCCACTCATCATGTACCCACAGATATATAAGCAGCGTACACGCAAGCCCCGTGGAAAGTCCTGCAAGGTTAATAAAGAATGTACCTCTGAATCTTTTGAAATTCCGGTAAAGCAGTAAAAAATTATGTCGCAGCATATCGATCCTTGTTTCTTTTGGCTAGTGTTTACCAATGCAATGCCATAAACAATATGTTCTTTTTCAAGTGGAATATAAGCGTATTCATCCTGATACGGTAGCCGAGTGCCCATTCACAAAAATAAAACTGTCCATTCGTGGGCACTTTCTATTGCTTTCAACACGGCTGTCTATACCTTTAACATCTATACATACCCGATTGGAATATACATGAAAGCGGCCGGAAATATACTGCTTGTTGATGATGATGAGTTTGTTATTCTCTCAGTCAAGCTGTTGCTCGAACCTCATTTTACTACCGTTAAAACCATTAGTAACCCGGAGCGCATACAGGCGCTGCTGGACCGCGAACAATTTGATGTGGTGGTGCTGGACATGAACTTCCGGCAGGGAGATACCACGGGCAACCAGGGACGGTTCTGGTTAAAGAAGATCAAAAGCGTTGCACCTGATACACAGGTAATTTTGTTAACCGCCTATGGCGATATACAGGTAGCCGTTGAGTCTATGAAAGAAGGTGCGCTTGATTTTATTGTAAAGCCCTGGCAAAATGAAAAGTTACTGGCTACCGTGAAGACAGCACACCTGTTAAGCCAGGAAAAAAAGAAAGTAAAGCAATTGAAATCACAACAGCGTTCACTAGCCTCTGCGTTGGATCGGCATGAACCTGTTATTGGTATATCGGAAAGTATACTTGCCATTCGTAAAACGATTGAAAAGGTGGCTCCTACCGAAGCTGAAGTCCTGATTCTCGGACAGAACGGAACAGGCAAGGAAATTATAGCGCGTGAAATACACCGGAACTCGGCTCGTGCGCAGGGTATATTTATGACGGTCGATGTAGGCTCACTGAGCGAGAGTCTTTTTGAAAGTGAATTGTTTGGTCATCGTAAAGGAGCGTTTACGGATGCGAAGGAAGATCGTGCCGGAAGGTTTGAAGCTGCGGCAGGCGGTACGTTGTTCCTGGATGAGATCGGCAACTTGTCGCTTGCGCTCCAGGCAAAATTACTGACGGTACTACAGCACAAAAAAGTTGTCCGGCTCGGCACGCATGAAAGTATAGACCTGGATGTAAGAATTATCTGTGCCACCAACGGTAACCTGCAGGCAATGGTAAAGGAAGGTAAATTTCGGGAAGATCTATACTATCGGATCAACACGGTGGAGCTGACATTACCCCCACTGCATGATCGGCCGGAAGATATACCCTTACTGGCCGAGCACTTTCTGAATCGCTTCCGTCATAAATACCAGAAGTCTCATTTGAAATTTACAAACGATGTTCTGGATGTTCTGCAGAAATACCGGTGGCCGGGCAACATACGCGAGCTGCAACACGCTGTGGAGCGCGCAGTAATTATGTGTGAAGGACAACAGATTGAGCCTGCAGATTTTGGTGCGCTCAGTAAACAGATGTCTTCTGATTTTACCTTTGAAGATTTCAATCTTGAAAAGCTCGAAGCGTGGGCCATCCGAAAAGCTATAGCCAAACATCACGGCAACATCAGCCATGCAGCGGATGAATTAGGATTATCGCGTGGAGCATTATACCGGAGAATCCAGACCTATGGTATTTAAGAATTTCAGACTTCAGATCGTTCTGCGCGTTTTGCTGCTTACCGGTGCAATAACCTTATTTGCCTGGTGTATTGTACATGGTTATTACCTGCGAAGTATATACCTCGGGGCGGCTATTCTAATTTTGCTGATCGAACTGATCTGGTATACCGATCGCTTTAACCGCGACCTTAAAAACTTCCTGACAAGTTTGCTTCAAAGTGATTTCACTACACATTTTCATACTACCGGCAACGGCAAGAGTATAGATGAATTATATAGCATGCTGAACAAAATCGCTGCGGCTTTCCGCAACATCAGTGTGCAGAAAGAAGTACAGTACCGGTATCTCGAAATGCTTTTTGAGCATGTGCGCGTAGGTATACTGAGTGTTGATGCAACCGGCAAAGTACAGCACGCCAACCAGGCCCTGAAAACCATGCTGCAGAAAAATATACTCCCGGATCTTCACGCCTTCGAAAACATTGATGCATCGCTGGCCTATACTATCCGCGAGATACGAACCGGGGAGACGCGTCTTGTAAAACTGCGTATTCAGCAGGAAGTATTGCAACTGTCCATTCATGCTTCCGAATTCAAACTGGAAGACATGTACTACAAACTTATCTCGATGCAAAACATCCGGCAGGAACTGGATATACATGAAATGGACGCATGGCAAAAACTTATCCACGTCATGAGCCACGAGATTATGAATTCGGTCTCTCCTATTATTTCGTTAAGCTCTACGCTTCACGGACTGGTGGTGCAAAGTAAATCTGCGGATGCATCGGTCACTTCGTTATACGATCCGCTGCACCAGGGACTTGACGCAATCCGCATACGAAGTGAAGGTCTCTATAATTTTACGAAGACTTATAGAAAACTGGCTACTATTCCCAAACTTAGCCTCGCAGAAATCAATCTGTATGACATTGTTCACCGGGTAGAAGTTCTAATGGCTGGTAACCTGAAGGAGCATGGTATAGCTTTAACCGTTACCGATATAAATCAACCGGTTATGGTTGACCCGGCCCTGATGGAACATGTGCTGATCAATTTACTGCTCAACGCTATTGATGCGATAGCCGGCAAAACTGAACCGTCAATTCATATATATACCACACCATCTGCCAAAGGGCAGGTAAATATTCACGTTCGCGATAATGGCGAGGGTATGGATGAGACTACACTAGAGAAGATATTTATACCTTTCTATACCACCAAGAAAAATGGTTCCGGTATAGGTCTGGCTATTACCAAACAAATATTGCAATTACACCATGCAGATATACGGGTAAGCAGTTCACCAGCATGGGGCTCTGAGTTCATCATCACGCTGTAATTTCCTTTCCCGCAGATTTCCGCAGATAGGCGCAGATCTTTTTTAGAGAAAACTCAGGCGCTTTTCATCCGGAAAAGAAAAAGCCTTCCGTATTGCTATGGAAGGCTCTCTCTGAATATATAGTATCGATGGGCTGCTACAGTGTAGCCATATCAATAACGAAGCGGTAGCGAACATCGCCCTTTACCATTCGCTCGTATGCCTGGTTGATGTCTTTGATGTTGATCATTTCAATATCCGAAACTATATTGTGTTTCGCACAGAAGTCGAGCATCTCTTGTGTTTCAGGAAGTCCACCGATCATAGAACCGGCCAGCGTTTTTCTTCCTGCTATCAGACTGAATGCATGCACGGCAGCCGGATCAGGCGGAACGCCTACACAGATGTGTGTACCATTGGTTCTTAACAGCGACAAGTATAAGTTGAAATCGTGCGCAGCCGAAACAGTGTCCAATATAAAATCGAAGTAGCCACGAACACTTTTCAATTGCTCTTCGTCTGAAGTAACTACAAATTTGTGTGCGCCAAGTTTGCGTGCATCTGCTTCTTTTGATGATGAAGTACTGAGTACCGTTACTTCGGCACCGAATGCTACACCAAACTTAACGGCCATGTGACCGAGGCCACCAAGACCTACTACAGCAAGTTTGTGTCCTTTTCCTACTTTCCAATGGCGAAGCGGTGAGTAAGTTGTTATACCGGCACACAGCAAAGGAGCAACAGCAGCCAGTGAAAGTTTTTCAGAAACACTTAACACAAAATCTTCATGTACTACAATGGTGTTGGAGTAGCCACCGTAAGTTGGTGTTTTACGATCCTGCTCATAACCGTTATAGGTTGGCGACATGCCGTTCAGACAATACTGTTCCAAACCATCTTTGCAGTTCTCGCAGGTTCTGCAAGAGTCTACCAGACAACCTACGCCTACCAGATCACCGGCTTTAAATTTCTTTACCTGTGCTCCTACCTTTATAACCTTACCCACCAGTTCGTGGCCGGGTACCATCGGGTATATAGATCCTCCCCACTCATCGCGAGCCTGGTGAAGATCAGAATGGCAAATGCCGCAGTATAGTATATCAAAGTGAACATCACGAGGGCCGACTTCTCGTCTTTCAAAATTCCAGGGTGCTAAAGTCGAAGTCTTACTTTGCACGGCATATCCTTTTGCCTGTATCATAAAATGGTCAGTATAGTTTAATTGAAGTTCAAAAGTCGAAAGAACTAAAATACCCGGAATATCAAAATTCAAACAGAAAGGTATAAAATTCAAACAATTTTCTTTTCCCTGAGCAGTGGTAGATTCTTGCAGAAATTAAACCCAACACCCTTTTTCCCGCCTGATGCGTGTTACCCTGCTCATTGTAAAGTATGCATGATCAGCTATCCGGCATAATTTTTTTGTAAAAAATTCTTTTTAAGTTGTACTATAAACCCACCAGCTATGGAAACTCAGGAAATTGCAAACAGACTTGCTGCTTTATGCCGTGAAGAAAAGTATGAGCAGGCACAGAAGGAACTCTATGCCGACAACGCCATCAGTATAGAACCGGAAGCTGCGGGCGGATTTGAAAAAGAAACCCGCGGGCTGGCAGCTATAATCGAGAAAGGAAAAAAATTTGAATCGATGGTTGAGAAGAGTCATTCGATCAAAGTCACCGAGCCGTTGGTTACACAAAACAGCATTGCCTTTTTACTCTCCATGGATATGACGATGAAGGGCAGACCGCGTTCAACCATGAGCGAACTGTGTGTTTACAATGTAAAGGATGGCAAGATCGTGTCTGAACAATTCTTCATGTAACACATGCGATACGGGCATCTATACCACGTACGATGATATAGTATATATTAAATCCTTATTTAAGCGTAAGCTCCATTTGGATATTGCAACGTTCATACGGTGTAGAATGCCCGATCACTTTTTTAAATCCAAGTTTGTGATACAGGTTTATAGCCGGGGCCAGTATAGTATTACTCTCCAGGTATAGCCGCGATGCGCCCAGCGATTTGGCTTTCTTAATCATAGCCTGCCCGAGGAGCCAGCCTATATTTTTACCTTGTGCCTGTGGCGACACGGCCATCTTCGCGAGCTCAAAGTCATACACCGGGTCATCCATTTTTATCAATGCGCATACACCTACCGGTACATCGCGATACAACGCAACGGAAATATGCCCTCCGTTTTTCAATATATAGCTTTTAGGATTGTCGAGCGCTTTATAGTCGGCTTCTTCCATTTTAAAGTAGCGGGTAATCCACTCTTCATTCAAATCGCGAAAAGCTTTCTGATATTTTGGCTGATAGTCAACGATCTTTACGTGCTGACTTTCGCGTTTCTTCTTTTGCTCCTGCACGCGCTTCAGCAATGTTTTCTGCTCCAGCAAAAACTCCCATTCTTCCAGTGCCTGCCACAGGTCATGCCGGGTTTGTGCAAGTATCTCTTCTATTGCATTGTTAACATCGGTATACTGCACTGCGATCTTTTCCGTTACTGTTTTTCCTTTCGATGAAAGTGTTACCAATGTTGTGCGTCCGTCCGCTTTATCTCTCTTCTCTGTGATATAGCCTTTTTTCGACATCTCACCAATGATCTTACTTACGGATGGATGTGAATGCCCTATCTCCCTTGCAATAGCTGTAATTGTCCGGGCCTCCCCTTGCGACAGCACGTAAAATACAGGGAACCATTTCGGTTGTAACTCTATATCATAGAGCTTGTATATATGGGCGGCATCATCGGTTATGCGCTCGGTTAACATTCTGAGCCTGCTCCCCAATGCAAGTTTTCCTACCTGGTTAAAGAATTCCATACGCAATTAATTATGTAACCAATTACGTAAATAGTTAATTAAATTAAAAACATTTGGCCTGAATTATCTCAGCATACTGAATTTCAACAGTTTAATAAGTCATTAAAGTCCTTGTTTTCCTTCCGCCCAAAATGCCTGTACCCGAATGTTGCGGGGTGATACACCTTTGTTCAACAGAATTTTGCGCACACCCTTTATAGCATTGGCGTTACCCGTCAGGTAGAATATACTGGCCTGCCATACATCCCACAGCTTACCCTGAAGACTATTTACATACGCGGCAGAATGTTCGTACGGCATCGCACTATCTTTTGGCACTACATCCAGCATCAGGTCTAATTTATCGGGCAAGGCAAACAGATCGGGATGAAGCGTCAGTACGCCCAGGTATTCCTGTTGATTAGCGTGAATCACACTCTTAAGACTGTTGAACAGCCCGAGCGATGTTTCATCTCCAAAAAAGAAATGATATTTACTTCCTTCTTCATACAGGCTTCTGCCCCTGGGCCCCATCATCTTTAGCTTGTCGCCAACGGTAAGCCTGGACGCAAACGCACTGCCGGGCCCATTTCCATGCAAATAAAAACACACGGAGCATATACCGGTTTCGCTGTCAAAGAAATTAGGAGTATAATTCCTATAGTGTATATCATCTACCCGAAAAGCAACGGCTTGTGTAAGTTTGAAGTCAACCGTAGAGAAGTCCCCTGTAAACGTTACCCGCTTCAGGTTAGGATGTATATACTCTATTTCAGCTACCGTAACGTCATGAATAAATTTTTTAAAGACAGTCTCCACAACGTTTCCCATCCATTTTGGCATGTGTGGCATAGTAATAATTTTTTATATGATTAGATTAGCCGCAAAGATCTTCTTATACGTTAAGGGCCTTGTACCTTAAAAGGATTTTGTTTTACTCTTAAAGGATTATTTATGGTAGTGCGGCTAACCGATGCAGACCTGGATGAAATTATATACGAACGAAACCTGCCGTCTGATCTGAAGTGTCGTGATGGTATAGCGGAAAGTATATCGCAGATCGACTGCCGGTTTGGTAAAGCCACCATGCGCGAAATGTGGTTTGAAGGTGTACACATCAGCCACGGCAGCATCAGCCTCGAAAATGATATCTCGCTAAAACTTGAAAGTGATACACCGATGATTGAGATGCACTTCAACCTGGCAGGAACTCAATATGCACAAATCTATGGCAGCGGCCAGCGCTTCGTGGTGCGCGAGCGCCAACACAATATGTTTTATATGCCTGAGTTCGAAGGGTATATTGAATCGGCACGGCAAAAAGAGGACTCACAAATGTTGGAAATACACCTTACCGAAGCATACTTCCAACGCTTTGTCTCAACCGACTCAACATTGTTAAGCCGTTTTACTGAAAAGATCGAGAAGAAAGAGTTGTCGATGCTGAACGCTCTGCACATGACGATCACGCCCTATATGGAGACGTTGGTTCACCAGATCCTTCATTGCGACAAGCAGGGTATCATGAAGCGTTTGTTCCTCGAATCCAAAGTAATGGAATTGCTCATGCTGCAGATCGAACAATTCGAAACGGCCGTTGAGAAAAAGCCTGCTCCTGCTCTAAAGGCAAACGATACGGAAAAAATTCATTATGCACGTCAACTGCTGGAGCAGAATATAAGCAACCCGCATTCCCTGCTGGAGCTCGCACGTATGGTCGGTCTTAACGATTTCAAATTGAAGAAGGGCTTTAAAGAAGTTTTTGGCAATACGGTATTCGGATATCTGCATGAGATACGCATGCAGGAAGCAAAAAAGCTTTTGCTCGATCACCGAAAATCAATCCATGAAGTTGCCGAGTACTGTGGCTACCAATATGTACAGCATTTTTCTACTGCATTCAAAAAACGGTTTGGCATTACACCCGGTGGCATGCGTGTATAATGTAACGCTTATGGTTTATACTTCTGGTGCCAGCTTTCGTGTCGCCTGAAACTATATATCCTTCCAGCACTCGCTTCTTCCTTTCATCATTCGGGTTCACATAGCTGGCGCGGTAATTTGTGTATTCAATTCAGACCGTTCGAACAGCTATAATCGTTACAACATTTAATCAACAGGGTAAATGCTGTAACATGTATATATACTTGCGATTGTTCGTCACTGTCCAATTTTTCAGTATATTCCTTTGCTTAATCAGGCCCATTTGTATGAATAGTTACCGTTACCACATACTAATGTCCTTCGCGCTCATCCTGATCATGCACGCGGGATGGGGACAAAAGAAAGATGTAATATTCCGACATCTTAACACTTCACATGGACTTTCACAAGATCACGTTAACGCCATTCTGAAAGGATATAAAGGCTTTATGTGGTTCGCAACCGATGAAGGTCTGAACCGGTATGACGGCTACCAGTTTTATACGTACAAACATGACGATGCTATCCCCAGCAGCATCAGCAGTAATTATATACATGATATCATTGAAGATGAACACCGGAATTTATGGATTGCCACGGCAAGCGGACTCGATCGCTTTAGCCGCGCGAAGGATACATTTACACACTACGCGCCCGGGGATTCAACCATCATCGTACGCGACATTCTTCTCGACAAGCAACGCGGCATCTGGTTGGGCACAACGGAGGGGCTATTTCTTTTTAATTCAAAAGACCGCACCTTCCATCACTACCCCTATGCGGAAAACGGCATCTATAGTCTGAGTCAGAATTTTATTTACCACATTACCCAGGATCTTTCAGGTAATGTGTGGCTGGCAACGGATAACGGACTAAATCGTTTTAATCCTGACACCAAAACTTTTAAACGATATATACATCGGCAGGAAGATGCTGCCAGTATTGGTTCCAATACCATCAAAGCTGTTTTTACCGATTCACAAGGTATTGTATGGATTGGTACGTTGGGCAGCGGCATTGCGCAATATGATCCAAATACCGATTCATTCAAAAGCTATAAACATAACCCAACGGATCCATCTTCCATTGGTCATAATGATATACTTTCCTTTACGGAAGATGATGATGGAAATTTATGGATCGGTACAGAGAATGGTGGTGTTAGTATATTCAATAAAAAGACACAGGCCTTTACCTCCTATATATACAACCTGTTTAACACCAACAGTCTCAGTAACAATTCCATCTATAGCCTGTATAAAGATGATATAGGTACTATATGGATCGGCACCTGGTCGGGTGGTGTTAATTTCGTTCCTAGATTCGGACGAAAATTCGAATTATACCAGCAACAACCCGATAATAAAGGTCTCAGCAATAATATAGTGCTGGCGATAACCGGTGACAGTAAAAAAGATCTCTGGATTGGAACGGATGGAGGTGGATTAAATCGCTTTAACCGCAAGACTCAGACCTTTACACATTATCGGCATGATCCTGCAAACCGGAATACGCCTGCAAGTGATTATGTACTTTCGGTTGTGGAAGCAACACCCGGAGTGCTGGCGTTGGGCTATCACCGGGGCGGGCTTGATCTGTTCGATACGCATACCGGTATATTTACACACTATCTTCCGGAAGAAGGAAACCCGAAGAGCCTTGCGCATACTACGCTCACGGCTGTGTTCAAAGATCGTGATGGAAAAATCTGGGTTGGTACATGGGGAAGTGGTATCGGTATATATCATGCTGATAAAAAAGATTTTACCTGGTATCAGCAGCAAGCAAACAACAAGCATAGTCTCAGTGATAACTTCATTCATACCATAGGCGAAGATGCAGACGGAAATATATGGGTGGGCACTACATCCGGATTAAACATGATGGA
>DJFR01000122.1:59109-63486 GCA_002432545.1 Flammeovirgaceae bacterium UBA5867
GATCATCATGGAAATATGTGGTTCGGTACATCCGGTGGCCTAAACCTATACGACAAGAAGACACAAACCTTTACATCCTATACCGAACGCGATGGCCTTCCCAACAACATGATACGAAATATACTGGAAGACAATCATGGCAACCTGTGGATTGCTACGAACAAAGGTCTCTCGCGGTTTAATCCTGAAACCAAAGCGGTTCGCAATTATACCACAGCCGATGGCTTGCAGGGAAGTGAATTCAAATCGCACTCCTGCTATAAAGCCGCTGACGGAGAATTATTTTTTGGCGGCCCCAATGGACTGAATGCTTTTTATCCCGATAGTCTCAAAGACAATACATCGATCCCTCCTATTTACTTTACCGGTCTTCAGATCTTTAATAAACCGGTTACCGTCCACAGTAAAGATTCCATTCTGACCAAACACATCAGCGAAACACGAGAGATCACACTATCATACGCCCAGTCTGTATTTACACTTGAGTTTGCCGCTCTTAATTTTATACTTCCTGAAAAAAATCTATATGCCTATAAACTGGACGGGTTCGATAAAGAATGGAATTATGTAGGTTACAAGCGCACAGCAACCTATACCAACCTTGATCCGGGCGAGTATACATTTCATGTGAAGGCTTCTAACAATGACGGTTTGTGGAATGAAGCCGGAACAAGTATACGTATTATCATTACACCACCCTACTGGCTAACGTGGTGGTTCAGAATATTGATGGCGTGTCTCATAGCCGGTATCGTGTTTGTCTTTGTGCGCGTACGGATCAATGCCGTTAATAAACAGAAAGCTGCGCTTGAACACCAGGTAAAGAAACATACAGCCGAAGCCGTTGAACGCAAAGAGGCACTTGAAGCACAAGCCGAAAACATGCAGACGCTGAACGAACAGTTACAGGCACAAACTGATTTTCTACAAAACCTGAATGACGAAATTCAGCAACAACGCATTGAAGCAGAAGAAGCGCGCAGTGAAGCCGAACGTGCCAACCAGGCCAAGAGTATATTTCTGGCAACCATGAGTCATGAAATACGAACACCTATGAATGGTGTAATCGGTATGGCATCGCTGCTTGCTGAAACTTCGCTTACACAGGAGCAGCGTGAGTATACAGAAATAATACGAAGCTCGGGAGAAAGTCTTCTGGGTGTTATTAATGATATACTCGATTTCTCGAAGATCGAATCCGGTAAAATGGAACTGGAGGAAAAAGATTTTGATCTGCGCAATTGTGTAGAAGAAGTACTGGACTTGTTTGCCAACAAAGCGTCTGATCTGAGACTCGACCTGCTCTATGAACTTGATCACGATGTACCCGAACATATTGTTGGCGACAGCTTACGACTGCGACAGATATTGATCAACCTGGTTGGTAACGCTATAAAATTCACACAGCGTGGCGAAATTTTCGTAAGTGCGAATGTACTACACAAGGAAAACGACCGCTATGAACTTCGTTTCGCGGTGCGCGATACAGGTATAGGTATACCGGAAGATAAACTGAACCGACTGTTCAAGGCATTTTCGCAGGTAGATGCTTCCACTACCCGCAAATATGGCGGCACCGGATTGGGACTCGCTATATCTGAAAAACTGGTTGGCCTGATGGGCGGCAACATCTGGATAGAAAGCACTGTAGGAAAAGGAACAACGTTTTTCTTTACCATCAAGACACGGTTAAGCGAACAACAGCCGGCAACCTATATATATGAAAAAGACGCGCTGAAAAATAAAAAGATACTGGTTGTAGATGACAACGCCACGAATCGTCTTATCTTACAGAACCAGCTGAAGCTGTGGCAAGCGCAGCCTGTGCTAGCCAATTCCGGTGAGCATGCTGTTGATATACTTTCAGAAACACCCGGCTTTGATCTTGTACTGACGGATATGCAAATGCCCGGAATGGATGGATTGCAACTGGGTGAACTGATTCGCAAACGCCACCCGGAACTGTCGATGATCCTATTAAGTTCTATTGGAGATGATCGAAGTGAACGTTTTACGAAAATATTCTCTTCTATATTAACCAAGCCTGTAAAGCATAGTATGCTCTACAAAAATATACTTATGAACCTGCGCAAACATGATAAATCTCCGGCACCAGCCGACCAGGTAAATCAAAAGCTACGCGATGATTTTGCCCAGCAGTTTCCGTTGCATATACTGATTGCAGAAGACAACCCGGTGAACCAGAAGCTGGCTACACGGGTGTTGAATAAACTGGGCTATACTCCGGATGTTGCCTCGAACGGACGCGAAGCACTTGACGCGTTTATTGCTTCTCATCACAACATGATCTTAATGGATGTGCAAATGCCGGAGATGGATGGTTTGGAAACTACACAACGCATACGCCAGCATAACGGAACGCAACCGGTTATCATTGCCATGACGGCCAATGCTATGCAAGGCGACCGAGAGCAATGTATAAAGGCCGGTATGAATGACTATATCAGCAAACCGGTTAACCTGGACGAACTGATGAAGACGATTGAACGGTGGGCGATAACAGTACAACAAAAAGACAAGTCTGCGTAAACTATAGGGAGGCCGCTATTCAATCATTACCGACTTCTGCAACGTAACTTCTTTGCTAACAGCCCGAAGTAAATATACTCCACTGGAAGGGCTGGCTTTCAGGTTTACTTCATAGTTACTTACCCCGGCCTGTGCGGTACCGGTATAAATTATTCTACCCGTGCGATCGTGCAACGATATATAGGTTGGACTTTCCAGCCGCGCATGAAAATCAAGTAGAAACTTATCGCTTTTTACCGGGTTCGGAAATGCAGTAAGCCGGATGCCACCGGTCATATCAACGCGAAGTATATCCGAGAGTTTATACATGCCATCAAAATCTACCTGCTTAAGTCTATAGTATGAACGGCCCGACAGCGGATCTGTATCGGTATAGCTATAGCCGTTTACGGTCTGGCTTGTACCCGATCCGGCTACGCGTCCTATCTCTGAAAAATTTACGCCATCTTCACTTCGCTGTACAGCAAAGTAATCGTTGTTACGTTCAGACGAAGTTTCCCAGTATAAATCTACATTGCCTTCATCATTTGTCTCGGCAGAAAAACTCAACAGCTCTACCGGCAATGGTGCATTGTTGCCAGATAAAGTCCACGGAGAAAAAGTAGTTACCCCGGAGACTGTTGCGCTTGTTGCCGTACTGGTTTGTCCTGCCATCGGAGCATCCCATGCATTGATTGATGAGTTCCACCGCTGTGCACGCAGTTGTATAATTGTACCAACCTCCGCTGCGGCTGCATCGAAACGTAGTGTTGCTGTACCGCTTGCTCCATCTTTATCAATCTGCCAGAACCTGTCCACTACATTCACACTATTATCACTTCCATTCCGGTATAAATTAGTAACCGCTACAGGTGCAGACGGAAAAGGCGTGTTGTTGCTGGCCGTTGGAAAAGTTGACACCGTAACATTGCCTACATTTCCGGCTGTGAGCGTAAGCGTAAACGGTATATATCCACCGGATGCTGTACCAAATGGAAAAACGTGAGCACTTGTATTGGCACCTATATTCCATCGTATTTTACTACTATTGTCGGTTCGTTCACTTAAAATATAGCCTGTAGTACGGGCAATGGCGGTCGATGCATTGTTGTTTATGGTGAGGGTTGTGCCATTCAGTATCAACGGTCCGGCCGTTAGCGTTAACACATTGCTTACGGCAATATCACGTTGCATCGTTACACCGAGCGCATTATTGCCTTGCAGATTATAGAAGGTAATGGGCGATGACCCTGCGATGATCTGGCTTGCACTTCCATAGAAATATACACCGCCCTGATCGGTAAACGTTCCGTTGTTTACAAAATTACCGAAGAACGCCACGGACGCACCAGAAAATATCTGCACATTTCCGGTATTGGTAAATTGATCTTGTGCATTTGTAAATGTACAAATCAAAAACAAAGCGCTATAAGTTGCGAACTTCTTCATACCATCGATTAAATTACAGAACGACATATATTACTTCGTTTCGGTATACCACTGTATATCGCGGAAGGTAATCGCGTCTCCGCTGTTTGCAGACGTACAGTATATTTCAAAGTAATCTCCGGGTGATATATCGGTTAAGTAAATGGTAGTAGCAAACTGGTATGGATCGTTGGCTGTTGTAAGACGAAGATCCGTTTCACCAAATCGTGTTGCCACTACTCCGTTTTTGACAATAGCTATAGATATAGTCCGGTTATTACTGGGCACGGCAATGTTGCCGGAAATAATAGCCCAGCCCTCACTTTTATTAACAGGTTGATACGTGATCCGGTTTGTACCAATTGTCCATTTAGTAGTGATGGATGTTTGGGTACCCGCTGTCCAATTGGCTTTATACCA
>DJFR01000212.1:0-15885 GCA_002432545.1 Flammeovirgaceae bacterium UBA5867
AAAGCATTCTGCTTCCAGGATTCACCAAGACGCGCGCACTCTATTGCAGCGCAAGGTGGTATTAACGCAGCAAAGAACTATAAGAACGATGGCGACTCTGTCTATCGTTTATTCTATGATACGATTAAAGGTGGCGACTTCCGCGCACGCGAAGCCAATGTATACCGCCTGGCCGATGTATCCAGAAATATTATTGATCAGTGCGTAGCACAAGGTGTACCTTTTGCGCGTGAATATGGTGGCTTGCTTGACAACCGCTCTTTTGGTGGTGCTCAGGTATCGCGTACGTTCTATGCCCGCGGACAAACCGGACAACAACTATTGCTCGGTGCATATGGTGCGTTGGAACGTCAGATCGGATTAGGAAACGTAACCATGTACAACCGCCACGAAATGGTGGAAGTTGTAACCATCGATGGTAAAGCGCGTGGTATCATTGCCCGCAATCTTATCACCGGTAAACTGGAACGTTACTTCTCTCACGCAGTAATTCTTGCGACTGGCGGATACGGTAACGTGTTCTTCCTTTCTACCAATGCGATGGGAAGTAACGTAACAGCAGCATGGAAGGCTCACAAGAAAGGTGCATACTTCGCTAACCCTTGCTATACACAAATTCACCCTACTTGTATACCGGTAACCGGTGACTATCAATCCAAGCTTACGCTGATGTCTGAATCATTGCGTAACGATGGTCGCGTGTGGGTACCGAAGACAAGAGAAGATGCCAAAGCCATTCGCGAAGGCAAAAAGAAACCGGAAGACATCAGAGAAGAGGATCGCGATTACTACCTCGAAAGAAAATATCCTTCATACGGAAACCTGTGTCCCCGTGATATAGCATCGCGCGCAGCGAAAGAAGCGTGTGATGATGGTCGCGGTATAGTACCATCAGGTTTTGGTGTATTCCTTGATTTCGCTGATGCTATCAAGCGCCTTGGTATAGATGTAGTGAAGGCTCGCTATGGTGAATTGTTTCCGATGTATCAGAACATCACCAACGAAGATCCGCTGAAGACTCCGATGAAGATATACCCTGCAGTTCACTATACCATGGGTGGTCTCTGGGTTGACTATGAATTGATGACCAGCATCAAAGGTTTATACTGTTTAGGTGAAGCTAACTTTAGCGACCACGGTGCAAACCGTTTAGGAGCTTCTGCCCTGATGCAAGGTCTTGCGGATGGATACTTCGTAATTCCATATACTATCGGTAATTATTTATCAGGTGAAATATTTACCAAGCCTATATCGCTTGATCACCCTGCATTTGTGGAGGCCGAGAAAGAAGTTCAGGCTCGTTCTGAAAAGCTGATAAACATTAAAGGAAAGAAAACTGTTGATGATCTGCACAAGCAATTAGGCAAGATTATGTGGGAGTACTGTGGTATGGCCCGCACAGCAGAAGGTTTGACTAAGGCAAGAAAGATGATCCAGGATCTACGCAAAGAGTTCTGGAGCGATGTAAATATTCCTGGTTCTCTGAATGAATTCAATCCGGAGTTTGATAAAGCCGGCCGTGTCGCTGACTTTATTGAATTGGGAGAACTGATGGTGGTCGATGCATTGAACAGAAATGAATCCTGTGGTGGTCACTTCCGCTCTGAATATGAAGAAGGAGGCGAAGCGAAACGCGATGACGAGAACTACGCTTATGTAGCAGCATGGGAGCACACTTCGGTTGATACCGATCCTGTGATGCACAAGGAGTCTTTGGTTTACGAGAATATAGAAATGCAAGTAAGAAGCTATAAATAACAAGGGATCATGAAATTTAACTTAAAGGTTTGGCGCCAGAAAAATGCTAATACACCAGGTAAGTTAGTAGACTATAGCATTGATAACATTAATGCAGACATGTCGTTCCTGGAAATGGTTGACATATTGAACGACAACCTGGTACGCAAAGGCGAAGAGCCTATCGCGTTTGATCATGATTGCCGCGAAGGTATCTGTGGTATGTGCAGTATGTATATAAATGGTCGTGCACACGGCCCGCATCACGCAGCCACAACATGCCAGCTATATATGCGCACGTTTACCGATGGTGATACGATCTATGTAGAACCGTGGAGATCGAAAGCATTTCCTGTTATCAAAGATCTTGTAACGGATCGTAATGCGTTTGATCGCATCATTGCATCCGGAGGTTTTGTGAGTGTCAATACAGGTCAGGCACAAGATGCCAACAACCTTCCTGTAAATAAAGACGATGCTGAAAAAGCAATGGATGCTGCTGCCTGTATAGGCTGCGGTGCCTGCGTAGCCGCTTGTCCGAACTCTTCAGCGATGTTGTTCGTGTCTGCTAAAATTTCACAATTGGCTTTGTTACCGCAAGGACAACCAGAGCGCGATCGCAGAGCCATGTCTATGGTAACGCAGATGGATGAAGAAGGCTTTGGTAACTGTACCAACATCGGTGCGTGCGAAGCAGAGTGCCCGAAAGAGATCAAGTTAACCAACATTGCACGCATGAACCGCGACTATTTCTCTGCGTCTTTTGGTTCAGAAGAAACAGTTTCAAATGGTGGGGGGCATTAATCAAATCCCATCCATTCTCTAAATAATAAAAAAGGCTGAAGCACATTCAGCCTTTTTCTTTTTTAATGATATAACGAATCCGCTATTCAATCGCTCGCTTTCAAAAACAACATCCGCAAGCTTAAATGCATTGCCATGCATATTAAATTTACTACAGGCAGATCTTAAATCGATTGTTTAAATTTTTACTTTTTATAGATTTGTCAGTAACCAAAGGAAGTCGTGAGTAATGCAATTGTCATAATTCCTACCTACAAGGAACGGGAGAATATTCGCTCGATCATAGATACCGTATTTGCGTTACCAAAAGAATTTCACATCCTGATCGTAGATGATAACTCCCCGGACGGAACCGCGCAGATCGTAGAGCAACTCCAGGAAGCTTACAACACTCCGGCTGAAACAAAACTACATTTACTAAAACGTCCTGGTAAACTTGGCTTAGGCACAGCCTATATTACAGGTTTTAAATTCGCGCTCGAGCGCGGATATGAGTATATATTGGAAATGGATGCCGATTTTTCGCACGACCCGAAAGACCTGGTACATCTATACCTTTCTTGTGCAGAATTCGGAAGCGATGTGTCAATCGGTTCGCGTTATGCTACGGGAGTAAACGTAGTAAACTGGCCTATGGGCCGTGTGCTCCTATCCTATTTTGCGAGTAGCTATGTTCGACTCATCACCAGCATTCCGGTTCATGATACCACAGCGGGCTTTGTTTGTTATAGCCGTAAAGTATTGGAAACTATAGCACTCGACCAGATACGATTTGTAGGCTATGCCTTCCAGATCGAAATGAAATTTATAGCGTGGAAGTTCGGCTTTGTATTGAAAGAAGTGCCGATCATTTTTACCGATCGTACACGGGGCGAATCCAAAATGTCGCCTGGTATATTCAAGGAAGCATTCTTTGGTGTTTTACAAATGACCATCCAAAGCTGGTTCAAGAAATATATACCGGCACAGCCCTAAAAAAATGGTTGACCTTTTTCAGATCAACCATTCAGATTAAAGTGTTTTGAAAGCCTAATCTTGCAAGCCTACGAAAGTGATAGGGCCAACGTGCGACTTCACCAGTTCCAGATCCGGTTCGGTGATCTCGGCTTCGTAGCCATCTTCCTTTAGCATGTTGAGAATGTCTTCCGCAGCTTCACGCTGTTTGTAGATGTGGTAATCTTCCCTTGCAAAAACAGGGTAACGACCCAACTTCTGCTCGCGATCAACAAAGTTAAAACCACATAAAAACAGTTTGCTGTTTGCATGCTGAATGCGGTAAAGTGGCATCTGCGGATACTTCTGCAGCCATTCTACAACATCTTCGCGTGTACCTTGTACAATTTCCGTCAGCTTAAAAATCCGCATTACTTCGCCTTGGTTGGGCTTGTCCAACATGCGCAGGTCAAAGTTGTGAACATAAGCAGACAGACCAACACATCCGCATAATACCATAAGCGGATTCTGTGCATCACCGTGCAACCGCACATCGAGGTTTTTAGCATTAAAAAACGCTTGAAGCCTGCGGTTTCGCTTCTGGATTGTTGATGTCAGGTCAGGCCTGACAGGATTTTTGAATTTTAATTGCATGACATTAAAACATTTCTGTATAAGGTGGGCTCCTTACAATAACAAAAGTAGGAAATTATTTGAAGTTTAAACGATTATTAACATTGATTAACATTAATCAAAACGAATCGCCTTTATCGGGCTTACGCGCGTAATTACCATGGTTGGCACCAGCAGCACCACCGTAACAACCAGGAAGGTAGTCAGGTTTAATAATCCCACGATCTCCCAATGCCAGCTAATGGGCACAACGCTCATATAATAATCGTGTGGATTCAATTTAACGAATTTGAATCGATATTGGAGATAACACAATCCTAAACCAATTACATTACCCAACAGAAGACCCTTGAGTATCAGACTCACGCCCTGATAAACAAAGATCGATCGTATAAGTTTATCACCTCCGCCTAACGCTTTCAGCATACCAATCATTTGTGTTCGTTCCATTACGAGTATCAACACAATGGAAATCATATTTACACAAACCACTGTAAGAATTATACCAAGCAGAATATTTACCTGCCTGCTTAACAGGTTGAGCCATTCAAACACCTGCTGATAGCGATCACTTACACGCTCAATGTTCAGATCGAAATCCATCTTCTGCCCTATAGCAAGGCCTGCATCATCAATATAGTCTACATCTTTGGTAAATACTTCGATGCCACCGGCCAGGCTATCAGACCAGTCATTCAATCGCTGAATCAAACGTATATCGCCTATAATTACTTTACTATCAAAATATTCGGAAAGGTTCGTTTCATAGATGCCCACCACTTTCAACTTTCGAAAGCGCGGAGGATTCTGAAAGAAGTGAACGATAATATTATCACCGACCTTCAGATTGAGTTTATCGGAGATGATCTTGCTGATAACAACCTCGTTTGCATAACCAGCATCAGGGAACTGTATAAATTTTCCTTCCAGTAAATTTTCTTCGAACGATTTTTTGTCAAAACTTTTCCCCACTCCTTTCATAACAACACCCAGCACTTCTTCATCCGTTTTTACCAACCCGGCCTTGTGTGAAAATTCCTGTACATGCCGAACATTCGGATAACGTTCCGGATGATCATATACATCTATATGAAATTTCATCGGCTGTTCATCCGTAGAATTATTCATGGTGAAGCGCGTAATCATCAGGTGACCGCTAAAACTATATATCTTGTTCTTCACTGTTTCCTGAAATCCTTTCATGATCAGAAACGAAACAATAGCAGCACCCAATCCAATACCAATGCTGAAGATCGCGATCCGATGGATAGTAGATGAGAAGCCTTGCTTTTGTTCGCGGCTTATTCTTTTAGATATGAAATACGAAAGGTTCAACTCTTCTTACTAACTTTTCAGCGTAATGACTGATGCAAAATAGGATTTGAAAAGCCCATAATCAAAGACTATCATCTTTAATAACTGTGTATGAGACTAAAAATATTATTTCTGTTGCTGGCGAGTGTTGCCTGTCGCAGTCCTAAAAATACAGCCACGACTACAACGCCTCCTCCCATCGAGAAACCTCCCGTTGTTGAACAGCCTGCACCGGTAAGCAAGCCGGGCAAGCTCGCGCTGGGTGCCGAGCAACTTGATTTACTGCTCAGCAAACTGCAGAACAAGCGGGTTGCGCTGGTGGTCAATCAGACTTCCATAGTCGGTAAAAAACATCTGGCTGATACGTTGAAGAGCCTGGGCGCAAACCTCGTAAAAATATTTGGTCCGGAGCACGGCTTTCGCGGAGCTGCTGCCGATGGTGAACATGTGAAAGATGGTGTTGACAGCAAGACCGGCTTACCGGTGGTATCGCTATATGGCAAAAATTATAAACCTACTCCCGAACAACTCAGCAATGTCGATTTTGTTGTGTTCGATATTCAGGATGTAGGCACGCGGTTCTATACCTATATCAGCACCATGCACTATATGATGGAGGCCTGTGCAGAGTTGAATAAAAAGATGTTCATTCTCGACAGACCCAATCCCAATGCCTATGTTGACGGGCCGATGAACCAGCACCCGCTAAAAGCATTGGTAGCGATGCATGCTATACCGATTACACACGGACTTACGGTGGGAGAATTAGCGCACATGATCAACGGAGAAGGCTGGCTTGCAAATCATGTTAAATGCGACATCGAGGTGATACAGATGAAGAATTGGAAACACACGGATGACTATTCTTTGCCGGTACGTCCTTCACCGAACCTTCCCAACGACCAGGCTATACGCTTGTATCCATCAATCTGTTTATTTGAAGGTACGGTGATTAGTGTAGGCAGAGGAACACAGATACCTTTCCAGATATTGGGCAACCCGGAACTAAAAAACATGCCGTTCCAATTTACACCTGTAAGTATACCCGGTATGTCTACATCACCTCCCCTTGAAAATAAATTGTGCTACGGACTGGATTTACGAAATGTACCTACTGAGAGAAAGATTGATCTTAAATATGTGATCCAACTATATAGAGCCTATCCGGACAAAGAAAAATTCTTTATTCCCTACTTCGACACCCTGGCGGGCACCACCGAGCTGAAGCAACAAATCAAGGACGGCCTTACCGAAGAGCAAATACGTGAAACATGGAAAGCCGGGCTTGAAGAATATAAAAAGAAAAGAGAAAAGTATCTGCTATATCCGTAAGCAGTTATACAGTTATTTATACCGGCTATTATTCTATGACGAAAGCTGATAAAGTAAACGACATCCTGGCTATACTCGATCATTATTTTCCGGAGCCGGAAGTGCCGTTACATCATAAAGACGCCTATACATTACTCGTATCTGTTTTACTCTCGGCACAATGTACCGATGAGCGTGTAAACAAAACAACACCGGCTCTCTTCAAGCGTGCAGACAATCCGTACGACATGGTAAAGATGTCTCAAGAGGAGATTCGTGAAATCATCAGACCTTGTGGACTTTCTCCTATGAAATCGAAAGGTATATATGGTTTATCGCAGATACTGATCGATAAGTATAATGGTGAAGTACCGAATACATTTGAAGCACTCGAAGAACTTCCGGCCGTAGGACACAAGACAGCATCGGTTGTTATGACGCAATGGTTTGGTATCCCTGCTTTCCCGGTTGACACACATATACATCGCCTCGCCTATCGCTGGGCATTAACCAATGGCAAGAGTGTAGAGCAAACGGAGCACGACTTAAAGCGCCTCATACCAAAAGAGAAGTGGAATAATGCGCACCTTCAATTTATATACTTCGGCCGAAAATTCTGCCCCGCCCGGGGTCACGTGTGGACGGAGTGCCCGATTTGTTCTAAGTATATGCGTAAAGAACTTCGAGATTAGTTGATTAGCTACGAGCCTTGAGTCTTGAGCGATGAGAAAAAAGATACGTACCAGGGCATCATAGCCCACTCATACGTTTAGTAAGTAAAATTCTACAGCTTAATTATAGTACCGTAACGTTTCTCGTCTGACAGCAGATGAACTGAGCCATCTTGTTTCAGGTACTGAATATAGGTAAGGCATTGTTCACCGGCTACCTGCTCACAAACAGGAAGTATTACCATGTCCTGATTAATGGCATATATTTTCTCAATTTGATCATCAAGACTTGTGTTCACAACAGTCTCTGTTCTTGTGGAATCAGAAACATCTATATGCATGAGAGCCCTTTGCCCATTTTCCTGAAAGAAGATCGATAACGTTGTACCAAATGAATCTGCTGTTATCGCTTCGAAGCTTGCACTGTTTTCTCGTATCTTCATCATTGTTTTATTACGTTCGAAATTATACAAGTAACAGTCACCTTCCTCGTCTTTAAACAATCCTAATGTTAGCTGGCCACCTGGAATATTAAATGCACGAGGTCTAAATCCAGGATCCGCGCTTAATGTGAGGTACGTATTTCCTTTGATTGTACCATCGCCTATAAAGTAAATTATACCTTCTTCTGCTAACACATAAAGATTACCATAGAGATCATTATAAACCAAACGGCAATTGTCGACAACTTTCTGAGGCCAACCATCAACATAAGCATACAACTCATCCTGTAGCATATAATAGAGAACACCTTCACGATCAACATATAGCCTATCAAAGGCATCAAATACCAATTCAGTGTCGGTTGCTTCTTCGCGCAAGTATCTTGTAACTACATGCTCCTTATTATCAATATCACTATAGTAGAAATACTTGTCTTCGAAAACTGCATATTTAGCGCCAGCACAGGAAGAAAGTTCATCTGTATAGATATATTTGGTTTCAATCGCTTCACCGTTTTTTTTATCAATGAAATAAGACTCTTCGCGTCTGTAGAAAGAAATTAAAAAGTATTTGTCATTAACATCGTTAACTACATACGCATCAAATCCTCCCTTTGATTTTCCTTCAATGGTAAAACCCGCCTCTATCGATGATCCACTCGCCCCGACTTTATATAAAGTTTCGTGAAGATATACATGTCCTTTAACCTCAATTGCTTTTTGAGGATTTTCTTCAGAGAACATAGCTACAGCATCAGCAACATTCACGTGAATGAGGCGGGCTTCATCACCACCAGGTACAACTTCGTCATCGTCACTACAACCAAATAAAAAAACAGTTGCTACGATCAGCAAAAGGTATTTTTGGGAAACCATTCGAAGTCTGTTTAGAATATTGTCCCAATATACGCTGTCCGGTTTTAAAATCTCTAGGTACAATTACGACACAGACCTCTTATACATCGTAAAAAACAAAAACGGCAGAAAGCCAAAGCTGAACAGCGCTGCTCCTGTAAGTAAAAGTACTTCGGCCCACTGGAGGCTAAAAAATTTCATCACAATGGCCATACCTGTGGCGAGTGCACTGAGTATACCTAGAACGATGCGCGCGCGGTCCGTCCACGGAGCATTTAAATTTACCTTGAAATAATTAATCACAACCAACGGCAAAAAGATAAGTGCGAATGTCAGAAAGCCATACGTTATTAACTGCTCACCACCTCGCATATGCAAAAGTTTAAACGTAACGCCCATACTCATACTACTGGTAGAGGCGAACCCGATTCCATACATGATCTTTTTCATATTCATTAGTTTAGCGTTTAACAACAAAAGTGTCTCCTGTTCAATCTCTGCTAATCCCTCCGGTGCGAATTCCTGTATAGCAGTCGTGAGCGCTATATCAAACGGTATATTTTCCTCCATCTTCAGTTCCACCACACAACATAAATGATCGAGTACATCATCTTGCAGCGCAGCTATACCGATACCGCCATACTTCAAACGACTTCGTATATACTCAACCTGTTCTTCGGAGAGCGTCATATAGATTTCAGTTGCGGAAAAACGATTTTATTCAGCGTACCTATAAAATCTTTTAACTCTTCGAGGTAAGCCACTTTTTCCTTTTGCCCTTTCTTCGTCAGGAAGTAGTATTTGCGTACGCGCTTGCCTATATATTCCTCTTTATAAGAGAGCAATCCATCGGCAGTCATCTTCTGCAAGGCCGGATACAGCGAGCCATCCTTCAAATGAATTTTACCTCCCGTCAACTCTTTCACGTGCTGTGAAATTTCGTAGCCATACATTTTTTCATGCTCCGCCAGTAATTTCAAAATTATAGCCGTGAGCGTGCCTTTCAGCAGTTCTTTCGAATACATAGAACGAATATACATAGAATTATGATGTATCAAAACAAAAGGNNTTGCAACTCGCAAACTGGAAGCTAAAAAAACAAATGCCGGACGTGGTCAACGTCCGGCACTGCCTTGCGCGATCCCAACCGGGTCAGGACAAAAAATTCGCGCTACTACACTTTAAAAAATTGGCACCCGACACCGGCAAAAAATATTTACAACCAACAACCACTACGAATGGAGTAAATGACCTGTCGTGCCGAAGTGCCATATCTTCAGAGACATCTATACCTATATATAGTATAGATACGCTCTTTATTAATCTACATTATCGTGCAAAAACTTATTGTTACCCAATATATTATTGTCGTCATTCAAATTATACTTTGAAATGAACGGCTCCGATGAATGTGGAACATCCTGCATCTTAACACCTCTGCGCAGGTATGCCGGCAACGACCATTTCTCGTTGAATTCTTCCTTCGTCATTTCAGGCTTACGTACTTGCTTCAGTTTGTCATGACGTTCTCTTGCCTGCTGTTCCAGACGTTGCTTCGTAGTGCGAAGCTCCATCATGCCATCATCGTTGATAACCTGGTCGCCATATTGCACAGATGTTACATCGAAGTCGTCATCACGAAAGAGGCTATCTTCGCCATCATCATCCGTACGCGTAGGCTGTTCCATTCTGTTATTGAAAGGACCTGTGAATGTTACTTCACGCTCCTGCGGTTTATCGTCATTTCGCTCGGGCTTAGGCTCCTGCTGTTTGCTCTTCAGTTCAACATCTTTCTTCTCGTTCATCGAATTATTAACCGAGTTGTCAACACCACCGTTGAACAGCCAGCCTTGTGAACGATCAAGATCATGCACCTTCTTTACATCTTCCTGTTTTTTAGGAGGAGTCGCTACTCTTGAATCAGACAAAAAACCCGTAGCGATAACGGTTACACGAATTCTGTCGCCCAGATCAGGATCAACACCGTGACCGAAGATCATCTCTGCTTCTTCGCCAGCCTGCTCCTGTATATACTCTGTGATTTCGGATAACTCGTCCATCTGCAATTCGGCTTCCACACCAGAGATAATCGAGAGCAATATTTTCTTCGCTCCCATAATGTCGCGGTTGTCAAGCAACGGAGAGGCTAGAGCACCTTCTGCCGCTTTCTTCGCGCGGTTATCACCACGTGTCTCAACAGAACCCATTACAGCAGCACCGGCATTCAACATTACCGTGCGCACATCCTGGAAGTCTACGTTTACATAACCCGCCAGCGTAATGATCTCCGCTATACCTTTGGCAGCCGTTGTTAATATATTATCAGCCTGAGCAAAAGCCTGGTTAATCGAAAGATTACCATAGATCTCGCGCAGTTTATCATTCAAAATTACCAGTACTGTATCGCAATTCTGACGCAGCGCTTCTATACCTAATTCTGCTTGCGCAGTTTTTTTCTTTCCTTCAAAACCAAAAGGAGCGGTAACAATCCCTACGGTAAGGATATCCATATCTTTCGCGATCTTGGCAATTACAGGAGCAGCACCTGTTCCTGTTCCTCCACCCATACCGGCCGTTACAAAAACCATTTTTGTACCGTTCAGCATTTCGCGTATCTGCTCTTTACTTTCAAGCGCAGCATTCTTTCCAACTTCAGGGTTCGCACCACAGCCTAACCCTTCGGTCAGGTTGGTACCGATCTGAAGTTTACTCGGCACCGGGCTGCCATTCAGCGCCTGGTTATCCGTATTACACACGATAAACTCAACATCTTTAATGCCTTGTTTGTACATGTGATTCACAGCATTGCTTCCGCCACCGCCAACACCGATCACCTTGATGATCGACCGAGTCTGGCTGTGCTTCGGAACTTCAAATTTGTAGGATCCTGTTTCAAACATGATTATAAACTTTTAGTGGTTGTTTTCTTTTTTTCGGATCAGCCCGCAAAATATATACTATATATTCAATGCCCTATAGCTGATCACATTTTAATATTCATTCTTTCCGTCAAGATCATCAATCAACAAACTCTTGGTCTTATTCAAGATGTCGTTGAAGAAACTTTTTGATGAGACGGGCTTCTTCGGTTTCACAGCAGCTGCATTTTTTACTGCTATTACTTCGCGCGCTTCCTTGTAGCGGTCTTCACGTTCGTCCAAGGACCGGAATCCAGCGAGCACCAGTCCTACTGCCGTAGCATACATCGGACTTTTTATCGCTTCAATTTTACTCTTGCCCAGATGTTCGTTCGGATATCCTATCCGTGTATCCATTCCGGTCATATACTCTACCAGTTGCTTGAGGTTTGCTAACTGCGAACCTCCACCCGTGATCACAATTCCGCCAGCCAACCGGTTTTCAAAACCAGAGCTTATAATCTCTGCATGCGCCATCTCGATGATCTCTTCCATTCTCGCTTCAATGATGTTGGAAAGATTCTTTACCGAGATCTCTTTGGCTGCACGGTTTCGTATACCCGGAATTGAAACGATCTCATTTGGACTTGCTTCTTCCGCTATAGCTTTTCCGAAGCGCGTCTTCAATTGCTCTGCCTGCTGCGGCAGAACCATCAATCCCTGTTTGATATCATTGGTGATAATGTTACCGCCAAACGGAATCACCGCGGTGTGGCGAATAATATTATCATAGAATATAGCTATATCTGTTGTACCACCACCGATGTCGATGAGACATACACCAGCCTCTTTCTCTTCATCGTTCAACACGGCCAGGCTAGACGCCAGTGGCTCCAGGATCAGGTCGTCTATTTCCAAACCTGTTCTGCGCACACATTTATTTATATTATTGATCGCGTTGGTTTGTGCCGTGATGATATGGAAGTCTGCTTCCAACCGTACACCCGACATACCCACTGGTTCTTTAATGCCATCTTCATAATCAACCATGTAGTCTTGCGGCATTACGTGAATGATCTGACTTCCTGGGGGAACCACCATGCGATACATATCCTGCGTGAGGCGTTCTACATCGCCCACGGTAATTTCATCTTCCTTGGAAGTGCGGGTAATACCACCATGCTGGATGAATGAACGGATGTGCTGACCAGCTATACCTACATTTACTACACCTATATCAATCCCCGCCTGGTCGCCAGCATCGCGAATCGCTTTCTCAATTGCATATACAGTTTTATCTATATTGAAAACGATCCCCTTTACCACACCCTCAGACTCAGCTTTACCCATGCCAAGCACTTCGAGTTTTCCGAATTCATTCTTACGGCCAACAATAGCACAGATCTTGGTTGTGCCAATGTCAAGCCCTACTACTATTTTTTCCTGTCCCATGGTTGTAAACTTTTTTATAGTGGTTGTTTTCTTTCTTGCTAAAATTCCCTTTCAGGAATATATACTTTATCAATCTCCAATCCCTGTATACTTACTCGGCTACAATCTGTCCTTCATATTCCAGATTCACGCGTTTGTATTTATTCCAGCCCATACGCGGAAGAATTTCCTTATAAAATATCTTCAGCTTTCTAAACTTCATTTCCAGGTTATCCGGTTTGCCGAATTCGATGCGCTCATCGCCTACCTGCGAGAACATCGTAACTCTGGCTTTACTGTCGATGTCCAACTGTGCAATCTGCGCACTCCAGAATTCATCTTCCCGTATTGCTTTGATCAGTTCCAGCAGTTGTGTGCCTTCTTCGGTCTCATCTACTGTTTTTTGTTTCAGCAGCTGACGGATATAGGCTCCACTGATCAGCACCACGCGCGAAGTAAATCTGTCGGACACCGGCATCACTCTTCCGTCTTCGGCTATATATCCGTCCGGACCATCGTTACGAACGATTCGTGCCACAGGTCTGCGCAGCTCTACGTTCACCACTACATTTCCTTTCAGGTCGCTGTATAGCTGGGCATCCTTTATAAACGGTTCTGCCTTTACACGCTTCTCAACCTCTTTCAGGTTTACTGTGGTGAGCTCTGCACCTTTCAGATTCTCCTGGTTCAACTGCATCAGCTTCATCACATCGCTTTCGTCCAGAAAATGATTTTCATGAACGTTGTCGATCTTAACCGATATATCCTTTATTGAAACTTCACCTCTTCTGCGCTCGGTAAAAGCAATGATCGCCAGTATAATGAGTATAGCGGCACCGATCTTGACTTCACGCTTCAGGTTAAACTTAAACTTCATACTTCCTCAGCACCAATTCTTTTATAGGCTCTATAAATGTATCGATATCGCCTGCTCCTACGGTTACAATTACATCCAGGTTACTACGCTCCAGCTTTGCCATCAGGTCGCCCTTGTTGCACCGGTACTTCACCGGACTTGTTATATCCTGGAAGATCATATCCGAATCAACACCCGGTATAGGCAGTTCGCGTGCCGGGTATATATCCATCAGGTATAGTTCATCCGCCAGGCTCAGGCTTTTTGAAAAACCTTCTGCAAAATCACGCGTACGCGAGTACAGGTGCGGCTGGAATATAACCGTAAGCTTGCGCTCGGGATACATTGATTTCATAGAACGTAAGAAAGCGTCTATTTCGGTTGGATGGTGTGCGTAGTCATCCACGTATATAACTTTCTTGCCTTTCACAATAAATTCAAACCTACGTTTAACGCCCGTAAATGTTTCAAGTGCTTTTACAATGGTTGCTATATCTACACCTACCTGGCTGGTAGCTATCGCAGCAGCAATGGCATTTTCAATGTTATGAAAACCAGGGACACCGAGCTTGACAGGCTCGACCTTTCCAAATCCGTGGAGGTCGAACTCAAAAAATCCACTTCTCGCGGTAATGTTGCCGGCAAAAAATTGTCCCCGGCTCATGCTATATATACTTTTACTTACGTGGCTTACATCACTCGCCAGCATCTCTGCTATAGACTCATGAATGATCAACGAGCCGCCTGTATTGGTCTGTTTGATATAGTCTTTGAATGACGTGATCAGGCTGTTGTGATCACCATATATATCCAGGTGATCCGCATCAGCCGAAGTGATCACCGCGATCTGCGGAAACAACCGCAGAAACGAACGATCAAACTCATCAGCCTCCACCACGACCAGCGTATCCGGATTTACTTCGCCCTGCATCACCAGGTTCGAATTATAGTTGGTAGTGATACCTCCTAAAAATCCAACCATATCCCTGCCGGCTGCCTTCAAAATGTGTGCTACCATGGATGACGTTGTTGTCTTGCCATGCGTACCCGCCACACCAATGGTTTTATATCCTTTGGTAATGAGACCTAAAACTTCCGAACGTTTCAGAATGGTATAGCCTTTCTCTTTGAGATAAGCATGCTCCTGGTGATCTTTCGGTATAGCCGGTGTAAACACTACCAGTGTTCTGTCTTTTTGTTCGCGCACTTCGGTTGGTATCAGATCAACTTTATCGTCAAAGTGTATCTGCATACCTTCCTGCTGCAACGCTTCTGTAAGCTTGGTAGATGTCTTATCGTACCCGGAAACTTTCAGGCCTTTCTTCATGAACCACCGTGCCAGTGCGCTCATGCCGATACCACCGATACCGAGGAAATAAACATTATCGTATTGTTCGATCTTCACTTACGTATGCGCTATTAATTTTTCTATTTCATTTACTATATCTTCCGTGGCGTTCGGTTTTGCAAGTTTTGCAATGTTAGCCCGAAGTTTATCGGCACGGTTCTCGTCAAACAAAAGCCGGAGCGCTTCCTCTACCAGTCTTGAGTTGGCATCCTTATCCGGAATCAGTATAGCAGCATCTTTATCCGCCAATGCCTTTGCATTTTTGGTCTGATGATCTTCCGCTACATTGGGAGACGGCACCAGTATACATGCTTTCTTCGCGATGCATAACTCCGATACAGCCAATGCACCCGAACGTGATATCACGATATCAGCAACNNTTACCGAGCTGATTCTTATAGGTATCATAATATCCTTTACCGGTTTGCCAGATCACCTGTATCTGTGCATCGCCAAGTTTACCGATACCTGCGAGTATACTTTCATTAATGGTTCTTGCCCCGAGACTTCCCCCGATAATCAGCAGTGTTTTTATACTCCCGCTGAAACCAAAATGGCTTAACGCCTTCTCGCGTTTTGTTTCCGTGCTCAGTATATCTTTACGCACCGGGTTGCCGGTAAGTACAATCTTCTCTTTCGGGAAATACTTCTCCATCCCGTCATACGCTACACATACCTTGCTGACTTTATC
>DJFR01000212.1:15974-16453 GCA_002432545.1 Flammeovirgaceae bacterium UBA5867
AACAACAGGTTGGACAACGTAAGCTTGCGTTGTAAACCGCTGATCCAAAGTCCTACAATCTTATAGCCTGCTTCCGGAACGCGTGTCATTTCCATTCTGCCCTGAGCACCCACAAAGAGTATATCTGCATCGGGGTGACGCTCGCGAAAAGTATTCGCTATAGCCACTGCCGGGAAGATGTGTCCTCCGGTGCCGCCTCCGCTGATGATCAGTCTATATGGTTGTTGTTGCTTCAAGCTATATCGCTATTCAATCTATACTATATATTATGCTGCTGCTTTTGCTGCAGGCACGTTCTTCGGTTCTTTTTCTTTATCCTTCTCTTTTACTTCACCGGTTTGTTCAGACCATGCGCGATCCTGTTCACCACGGCTCACGCTCAGTACAATTCCAATGGACAAGCCGGTAAATACCATGGATGTACCACCCATTGATATCAAGGGTAAAGGTTGTCCCGTGATCGGCCCGAGCCCCACAAC
>DJFR01000212.1:16470-18308 GCA_002432545.1 Flammeovirgaceae bacterium UBA5867
GAAAGTAAACCGCCAAAGGCTCGCTCACTGTTATAGGATGCTTTCATACCGCGATGCAGCAGCAACAGATATAGTGCTAATACTACGATACCGCCCAGCATACCATACTCTTCAATCACGATAGCATACACAAAGTCAGAGTACGGGTGCGGCAGTATATTTCGCTGATCGCTGTTACCCGGACCTTTGCCCACTACCCCACCCGTTGCAACGGCAATGCGCGCGTGCTTCGCCTGGAAAGGAAGTTCTGTTCCGTTGATGAAGTTGGTGATACGATTCTTTGCTGTCTCACCGCGACTACCAAACTTGATCGCCAGTGCACCGAACAGTAAACCAACAAACACCAGCATCGCTAAATATTTGGTTGGCACACGGCCGATGAACATGATGAGCATACACGTGATGAGCAACAACACGGCAGTCGATAAGTTTGTGAGCGCGATCAACCCGCAGATCATTCCACACCAGAATAATATAGGGATCAATGATTCCTTAATGTCATCTATATTTTGCTGACGTTTGGAGAGCATGCTCGCCAGGTTTACGATCAGCGCCAAACTTGCAAAGTCTGAAGGCTGAAATGAACCTACGATTGGCACCTGTATCCAACGCGCTGCATCGTTGAGCGTAACACCATTGGTGAAAGTGTATATCAGCAATGGTATACTGATCCACAACGCGAACTTCGATATCTTGGAGTAGTAGCGATAATCAATCTTGTGTGCAAACCACATCGCTGTTAAGCCGGCCAGTACCGTCATGGTATGCTTGATCAAAAGATACTCCGGACTTTTAGCATGTTTATAGGCCAGCGTACCGATGGAACTATATACCACCAGGATGCTGATCATCGACAATGCAAACACCACTGCCCAGATAACTTTGTCACCTTGCAGATTCTTGTCAGCCCATTCTTTGAATTTAACCATACTATGCCTCCGCTTCTTTCTTTAAATCCAGTACTGCCTTTCTAAACTGATCGCCTCTGTCTTCATAATTCCTGAAGAGATCAAAACTTGCGCATGCCGGTGAAAGCAGAACTACATCACCAGCCTTTGCCAACGCCAGGGCCATACGCACAAGCTCTTGTACACTCTGCGTTTCCTGTATTACCGGAACTACATCACCAAAAGCTTTCTTCAGTTTGTCGTTCTCTTTACCGAGACAGATGAGCGCACGTGCCTTCTTGCGCACTTCCTCTTTTATAATGTTATAGTCGTTACCTTTATCAACGCCACCGGCAATCCACACCAGCGGTTTCTCATAGCTGCCCAACGCATATACTACTGAATCTATATTGGTAGCTTTAGAGTCGTTTACAAACTCAACACCTTTAATCACAGCAACCGACTCAAGTCTGTGCGGCGCATTCTTAAAGGTCTTAAGCCCTTCACGTATCGCTTCCAGTTTTACACCTGCGAGGTGCGCAGCCGAAACAGCAGCCATCGTGTTGATCAGGTTATGCGGACCTTTCAGCGTTGTTTCTGATTGCGCTATGGCAAAGCTATCCTTCAGGTTAAAACGCATCTTCTCACCATCGAAGTATGTCTTGGTGTTTGCATCATGCTTCAAGGATACTTTCACCTGGTGGGGAAGTATATTTTTCTTCTCCACCTCTGTTGCTATAACCGCGTCATCAGTATAGTATATAAAGTGCTGGCCTGCATCCATCTGCTGAATGATCCTGAACTTTGAATCGATATACTTCTGCATGGTATACTCATAACGATCGAGGTGATCCGGAGTAATATTCAGGAGTATACCGATCTCCGGTTTAAACTTCTTCGTACCGTCTAACTGGAAGCTGCTCATCTCGAGTACATACCAGTCAAAACTTT
>DJFR01000212.1:18324-27655 GCA_002432545.1 Flammeovirgaceae bacterium UBA5867
GTCTTACCGTTGGTTCCGGTGATGGCTATAATCTTCCCGTTGATATAGCGTGATGCAAATTCAATCTCATCGATCACCGGTATATTGGCAGCCTTGGTCTTTTTAATGATCTCCGCTTTATCGGGTATACCCGGACTTTTTATAACCAGCTGTGCATTGAGTATAGATGCTTCGGTATGCGTGCCATCTTCAAAGGCAACACCATGCTGCTGCAGTTCAGCTTTATACTTGTCTTTGATCTGACCCTGGTCTGACACAAAAACATCAAAGCCTTTCTGCTTCGCGAGCAATGCTGCTCCCGTTCCGCTCTCTCCTGCTCCCAATATGACAATGCGTTCGCTCATTATCTCAGTTTCAATGTTGCCAGTGTTATAATCGCCAGCAGTATTCCTACAATCCAGAAGCGCGTTACAATTTTCGCTTCATGTATATTTTTCTTCTGATAGTGGTGATGCAGTGGCGACATCAAAAAGATTCGTCTGCCCTCACCGTATTTCTTCTTGGTATATTTGAAGTATGATACCTGTATAATTACCGAGAGATTTTCGATGAGGAAAATTCCGCAGAGTGCAGGGATCAACAATTCTTTGCGCACCGCGAGGGCCAGTACAGCAATTACACCTCCGAGTGTCAAACTTCCGGTATCGCCCATAAATACCTGCGCAGGGTATGCATTGTACCAGAGGAAACCGAGGCATGCACCTACAAACGCTGTACAGAAAATTACCAGCTCTGCGAGGTTCGGTATATACATGATGTTGAGGTAACTACTAAAGTCTATACGACCGGAGAGGTAAGCCAGTATCGCTAAAGTCAAACCTATAATTCCGGATGTACCGGCTGCGAGGCCATCGATACCATCCGTTATATTCGCCCCGTTGGACACTGCTGTGATTATCACAATCACCACCAGCACATAAATCACCCAGGTATATTCTTCCGGAACAAACGGGAGTATCTTACCATAATCCAACTCGTTGTTCTTCGCGAAAGGAACGGTTGTCTTGGTAGACTTCACGTCTTTATATTCAATCTCTGAGTCAGGATCCTGCTGAAATGCAGCTGTCTCAATGCTTGCCAGCGATGCCGGGCTTACTTCACGAACCACTACGAATTCATTGAAATATAGCGTGAAGCCTACGATCAGTCCCAGACCTACCTGTCCAACAATTTTAAAGCGACCTGCAAGACCTTCTTTATTCTTGCGGAATACTTTGATATAATCATCGAGGAAACCAATAATACCCAGCCAGCACGTAGCAACGATAAGCAGCACTACATATACATTGTCGAGCCTGGCGAACAGCAACGTTGGTATAAGTATAGCCGCAATGATGATAAGTCCGCCCATGGTAGGCGTTCCTTTTTTCTGGATCTGTCCTTCCAGACCGAGGTCGCGTATATCTTCACCTACCTGTTTTTTACGCAGGAAGTTGATCAGGTTTTTACCAAACGTTATCGTAATCAAAAGCGAAAGGAATGCTGCCATTCCTGCGCGGAATGATATATACTGGAACACCCCGGCTCCGGGTATATCCAATGTGTTCAAATAATCAAATAAATAGTACAGCATTTCTGGTCGTGTAAATTTTACTTATACTATAGCTCGTTTCGTTATAAATCTTTTGTGATGCCGATCTAGTTGTTAAACATTTTCAACATCCGCTCCACTACTTTACGGTCATCAAAAGGATGCTTTACTCCTTTTATCTCCTGGTAATCTTCATGACCTTTACCGGCAATCAGTATGATGTCGTTTTCTTTCGCCATCATACACGCAGTCTTGATCGCTTCTTCGCGATCTGCCATTACAAGTGTCTTACGCGTCTCAGAAGGTGTTACCCCTGTCTGCATCTCGCGAATGATTTCCATCGGGTCCTCATCACGCGGGTTATCAGATGTAAGCACCACCTTATCACTCAAGCGACATGCGATGGATGCCATCAGTGGTCGCTTGGTCCGGTCTCTGTTTCCTCCACAGCCAACTACCGTAATGACTTGTTCATTGCCGGTACGAAACTGTGCTATAGTTTCCAATACATTCTTTAAAGCATCGGGTGTATGTGCATAGTCTACGATCGCGATGATCTTCGAACCCGGCATTACCAGTTCAAATCTTCCGGGAGCACCGCGCAACGATGAAAGCTGTGTGAGTACTTCATCAGCATCTTCTCCCAGCAACACAGCGGCTCCATATACTCCCAATAAATTATAGGCGTTGAAATCACCGATCATCTGGAACCATACATTCTTTCCTCCAATCTCTACTTCAAGACCTTCAATGGAATTAGTAATGATCTTTCCTTTGAAGTCTACCATCTTCTTGAGACCAAAGGTATATTTCGTGGCTTTCGTATTTTGAAGCATCACCATGCCCCGCTTGTCATCAGCGTTAACCAATGCAAATGCGTCTGCTGGCAGATCGTCAAAGAATTTCTTCTTCGCCTTTATATAGTTCTCGAATGTCTTGTGATAGTCGAGGTGATCGTGCGTGATATTTGTGAATATAGCACCGACAAATTTTATCCCGGCAATACGCTCCTGGTCTACTGCATGTGAACTCACTTCCATAAAAACGTGCGAACATCCTTGTTCAACCATTTTTTTCAGGAGGTCATTCAGCTGAATGGGATCAGGTGTGGTATGCGTAGCTGGAATTATTTTTTCTGCTATCCTGTTTTCAACTGTAGAGATCAGCCCGACCGTATAGCCAAGCTTCGTGAATAACTGGTACAGTAGCGTAGCCGTTGTGGTTTTACCATTGGTACCGGTAACACCAGCAAGCTTTACTTTCTCGGATGGATTTCCATAGAAGTTCGAAGCAATTATACCGAGCGCCTGCGCACTATCCTTAACAGTAACATAGGTTACTGACTCGTTAATCATTCCGGGCAATTTTTCACACACAACGGAAGTAGCACCGGCTTCTACCGCTGTAGTGATATAATCGTGCCCGTCTGAAAGTGTACCTTTTACAGCTACAAATAAAAAGCCTGGCCGTGCTTTGCGCGAGTCAAAGCATACTCCGTTTACGGCAACGCCCATGTTACCGTAACTCGAAGTGAGTGAAACTTTATATAGTATATCTTTTAATTCAGCCACGTCTTTTTACGCTTCAGAGTTATCCACAATTTTTATTCACAATTCCACATTTATACTAATTCAACCGTATATAGATGCGATCGCCTTTTGAGACACGCGCACCTGCTGCTATAGATTGATCCTGCACACGTCCTTTACCTTCGTAGAAAACATTGAGGCCGGATTTCTCCAATAAGTATATCGCATCGCGGAAAGTCATTCCCTTTACATCCGGTACTACGCCTTTCCCTTCTACAGCTTTTTTCCAGTTAACACCATTGCCAGAACGGGATGAACGCACCCATTCATTTTCAGTGAGTGAATGATTGGACACACCCAATTCGTTACACAGCATGGTTAACTCCTGCTGATTGCCTGCTCTGATCACCGGAAGTACATCGGTCTTTGTAAACTTCTTTACATCCATCGGGTGATGCAGATTTATATCGCGGGCATATATATTATCAGCAATCTCTTTAAACACCGGTGCGGCCACACTGCTACCGTATTGATACCAGCCTCTCGGATTTTTGATCAGTACGATCGCGCTATATTTAGGCTCATGTGCCGGGAAGTACCCAACAAATGAGGTAACATATTTTTTAGTATAGCGACCTTTGTCCAATATCTGTGCAGTTCCGGTTTTACCGGCTATACGGTAATGCGTTCCTTTTATATTCTTCGCTGTACCATTCTCTACTACACCTTCCAGCAGAAGTCTCAACTGTTCCAGTGTCTTCTCAGAACATATATTGCTGTTGAGTACTTCGGTATCAAACCTGGTCTCATCTTCATCAGCATGCTTGATTGCCCTGACGAATACAGGCTTGATCATTTTACCATTATTGGCTACAGCGTTATACAATGCAAGGGTATGCAGCGGTGTGATTTCAAAACCATACCCGTACGCCATCCACGGTAAACTTATACCGCTCCAGCCCTTTTGTCCCGGGCGCTTGATTTTAGGTGTTGGCTCACCGACTATCTGGATGCCCAACGGTTTTGATAACTGGAGGCGATCGATATAGTCTACAAACTTCTGCGGATGCAAACCGAAATGCTTATCAACAAGCTTGGCCATGGCTACATTTGATGAATGCTCAAATGCGTCCTTGATGGTTACGGTTCCCAAGCCATGATCTTCATGATCGCGTACCGTTTTGTTATAGAATGTAAATTCTCCGTTACCTATATCAATGCTGTCGGCTAGCTCTATATTCGTGTCTTCCAGTAAAGCCATCATGGTAACAAGCTTGAACGTTGAGCCTGGCTCGAACAATCCTGCTGCGGCAAAGTTGAACTTCTCATAAAAGCCACCATGACCATCGCTGCTCAGGTTTGATATAGCTTTGATCTCGCCGGTTGCTACTTCCATTACTGCCACCAGTCCATCGTCAGCATCGTGCTGAACCATGGCTTTGTGTAATGCTGTTTCCGCTACATCCTGCAGATTTATATCCAGCGTTGTTTGCAGGTCAAGACCATCTACTGCCTTTACATTGTTAGCATCGTATACAGGCTTCCATATACCACCCGATATTTTCTGATAATATGCATATCCATCCTGTCCACCGAGCTGTTTATCAAAAGAGAATTCAAGTCCGGCACCTTTATCATTCTCATTGATAAAACCGATCGTTCTGCGACTGAGGTTGGAGAATGGATGATAACGGACATCTACTTTTTCAAATATAGCACCACCACGAAGACGACCTTCCCGAAATATAGGCCAGTCCATCATCATCTTTTTATCCTGATAGTCGATGCGACTTCTATTCAGAATTATATACTGCTTGTGTGATTTACGTGCGTCAATCAGCATCCGCTTGTAATCTTCCCTCGACTTGTCTCTAAAAAATCGTGACAGGTGGTATGCCAGGGAGTCAACGCCTTTATTAAAAACTTCTTCTTTAGGAAGTGAGGCATCAAAGGCGATCTTATAGAATGGCAGGGATGTTGCCAGCAGACTCCCGTTATCGGAGTATATATTTCCGCGGGTTGCTTTTACGCGTTTATAGTCGAATGAAATACGTTCGCCCATCTTGGCCCACTTCTCCCCCTCTACAAACTGAATATGTCCTGTTTTCATCACTACCGCGACAGCAAACAGAACAACAAACAGAAATGCAATCCTTGCTCTTAATAATATGGACTTCTTAATATTCACCTTTTTCTACAACAATTTTATAAGGCGGTGTAAAGCTTTCTTTTAATCCGTAGTCTTTTACTTTTCGTGCTACTTCTGATTGCTTGCTGGCAAACATCAGGTCAGCTTTCAAAGTAGTATAGTCAGCACGCAGGTCTTCTACTTCAGCCTGTATCGAATTTATATCGCGTACAGTTTTCTCGGCATAATGCGTATTGCTGATATATAGTATACCTAACATTAACACGAAGAGTATCTTGGGCAGGTACTGCACCGGAAACCCTTCTTCGAAATAACTTTCAAGCTTCAAACGCTTCTCAATTCCCGAGAACATACCATTGCCGGCACCGGTGCTACTGCTACTTGCAGAGGCTTCGGGTTTGCTGGGTTTGATTTTAAATTTGTTCTCCATTCTTTGATCGTTATTCGTTAACTGTTATTCGTTAATCGTTATCAGTTATTCGTTAATCGTTATATATATAATTACGGATAACGATTAACCAGTAACGGATAACGGCAACCGCTCTGCTACACGAAGTTTCGCGCTTCGTGCACGGCTGTTGTTGCTGATCTCCTCTTCTGTTGCTTCAATCGGTTTGCGATTTACAGCTTCAAAAGGTTTGATCTCATTTCCATAAAAGTCTTTGTCTACTTCACCAAAGACTTTCCCCTTGTTGATGTAGTTCTTTACCATTCTGTCTTCCAACGAATGATACGACATCACTACCAGTCGTCCACCGGTTTCCATTACTTCGCCACACTGGTGCAAAAAATTTTCGAGCGCTTTCATCTCTGCATTCACTTCGATGCGTAACGCCTGAAACACCTGGGCGAAATATTTATTCTCTTTGCCGCGCGGAGCAACTGTTCTTAAAGCTGCTTTTAAACTTTCCGTGCGATCAAAGGGCTGACTGACGCGCTGTTGTGTAATGAGTCGGGCAACGGTCTTTGCATTCTTCAACTCTCCGTACATACCAAAGAGTTTATGCAGCTGATCTTCGCTATATTCATTCAACACCTTCGCTGCGGTGAGCGATATATTCTGATCCATCCGCATGTCCAACGGACCATCAAAGCGTGTTGAAAAGCCACGCTCCGGTGAATCAATCTGGTGTGAAGAANNTTTTCATGTACATGAAGTTGGCCTCACAAAATGTAAAAGAACTACTCTTTATCTTTTCGGCTTCGCGCTTCGCATCTTCGTCCTGATCAAAAGCAATCAACCGGCCGCCCTTGATATACCGAAGAATCTCCGCACTATGCCCACCTCCACCGAAGGTTANNACAGGCCTATGATAGCCTCCAGCTTCGAGCTTTGAGCTTTGAGCTGTACTCATTCGCCTATCTTTTGAATGAAACTTTGAAGCATCTTCTGTTCCTCATCCAACATACCAAGCAAAGAACTTCTCACTGCCTTATCACCAAATTCAAGCATATCCATTATCAACACTTGTGTTTCCAATTCGTATGCCGAGCCGAGCGATGTTTCGAGGTAATTTTTATACTCCTTTCTACTCGACTTAGCACTTCCCTCAGCGATGTTAGAAGGAATTGAAACTGAACATCGTGTTACCTGGCTTCGAAGTCCGTATCGTTCTTCGTCTGGTAATTGGGCAGCTAACGTGTAAGTCATTGCTACTATATCCATTCCCTTCTGCCAGATCTTCAGTTTCTTATAATTCTTCATAACACATCGCCCATCACGCGTAGCACAACAGTATATTATATATCTCGAAACTCGCAGCTCACAGCTTGAAGCTTCAATAGGTATATCATTAAAAGCGCCAGCAAACAGTATATACTATTCGCCCAGGTATTTCTGCGCCAACTCAGACAATTCACTTGGATCTTGAATCAGGTGCTTCTCGTACAGAGTTGGATTCCATACTTCTACTTTGTTTCCCATGCCGACCAGGATTACTTCCTTGTCGATCTGGGCATGCGCCAGGTACTTCTTCGGAATCAGGATGCGGCCGTTATTATCCATTTCGACCTCCGTGGTTCCTGCGAAAAAACTGCGCTGCAGCGGTACAGCTTCTTTATTAAACTCATTCAATCCCGAAATCTTCGAGAAGACCTTGTTGAACTCCACCATCGGGTAGATTATGAGGCATGGATCGAGCGACTTACGGATCATNNCTCTCATATTCACTGGTGAAGAAAGTCATAGACGTGTAGTGGTTGTCTTTTTCTCCTAAGCAAACATAGGTAATTTTAAACCACTTTCAACCACTTTGACCCACTTTTTTCCATTTTCTTCGAAAAAAGCACATTTCCAGGGCCTCAAAAGCCGTTTTCGCCTGTTGACGCTTTTTTTTAAGCGGACGAAATTGTTGATTTCAGCTTCGTTTTGCAGGATTTAAAATGCCGGTGGTAGAAAGTGGGAGATTTAGGGGTGATTATAGAGCGTTTTGGCAGAAAACCGCGATTGGACTTTCGAAACCGCCAGAAATGAAAAAAGCCACGTGAAGATCTCACGCGGCTTTTTAACCTAACCTACCCCTCTATCCTTACTTAATCGACTTACCTTTACCTAAACATCGACTAATATTCTAATGCTATATATATACCAACTTTACTGATTACTCTTATCGTATTGCATGCGTGCAACACCTTTCGAGATAGTCCATGAAGGATAACCCGTCATAGCTACAACACCGGTTTGTCGGGCAGAACGTCTTGCGTTCATTTGTTGTACGCCTTTTGATACATTCCAGGCAGCATCGCCGGTTGTAATTTTCGCAGGTACAAAACGAATATCTCTGAACTGGATACGTTGTACTTCTTTAGATACTGTCCAGTAAGGATAGTTATCTGTTTTACCTGTTTCCTGAGCCTGCGCTGCAAGCGCTACACCGGTTATCAGGATGATGACTAAGCCTAACTTTTTCATAGTGTTTTTGTAATTTGTTTCTGATACAATTTTACGTGTTGGTCACACCAAATGATATTAGGAAACACTTACAGGAGAATTAGAATTTAATTAGGAGATTAGAATGAAATTAGAACTATATGGAATGTATAGCAGAAGCTTGCATTCATAGCGTAAATGCGGTTATAATGCCTTTGCTATGAAATTACTGGTGGTTGAAGATGAAACAAAAGTCGCGGAAGTATTAAAGCGCGGCCTGACAGAAGCAGGTTACGAAACAGACGTTGCGTATGACGGACAGATCGGGTTGCGCCTGGCGAAAACCGGAAGCTACGATCTTGTACTGCTGGATATTAATCTGCCGTTGCTGAATGGATTGGAGTTATGCAAACAACTTCGTGAAACAGATGAGGTTACTCCGGTACTCATGCTCACCGCCCTTGGCATGAGCGATGATATAGTAGCGGGCCTTGAAGCCGGAGCTGACGATTACCTTCCTAAACCGTTTCGCTTTAACGAACTCTATGCGCGCATCAAGGCGCTTACGCGGAGAAAGAAAATATATGCCGAACACTTTAGTCAGCCGGAAACAGGTGAACAGGATAAATTTGTTTTGGCTGATCTGGAAATAGATTTTGATGCGCGTGAAGTAAAGCGTTCCGGTAAAGTAATTCAACTCACAGCAAAAGAATATGCGCTGCTGGAATATCTTGCCAAGAATGCCGGCAAGGTTCGATCACGACTTGAAATCGCTGAATCAGTGTGGGGTTTGAATTTTGAGACCGGCACTAACTTTATAGATGTATATATCAACTATGTACGCAACAAGGTAGATAAACCTTTTCGTCCTAAACTTATCCATACCGTAACCGGCTTCGGGTATATATTAAAACTTCCGGAGGCGTGAAAATACGACAGCGACTCGCCCTGCGATTTATGATTGTAAGTGCACTGGTTACCGGTGCCATTCTCATCATTATCTATTTTTTTACGAGGGGATTTGTTCATTCTGATTTTGTTGATCGTCTCACACAGCAGTCGAGTCTGGAGGTATTGCATTATGCTACACCACAGGTAAAAGACATTATGCCTTCGGGTACGTTCAACCTGGTTAATCCGTCTACCACTATATTTTCAGATTCAGGAGAACTACTGCATCGCCAGGGAGATTTTATTGTACCGGAAACCTGGATAACATTTTTACGGGACAACGATCTTTTCAATGCCGAACG
>DJFR01000212.1:27692-37972 GCA_002432545.1 Flammeovirgaceae bacterium UBA5867
AAAGCAACAATCGTAGGATGGATCATCAGCCTGGTGCTGTCCTATCTCACCGGACTATATTTCTCCGGCAATGCCTTACAACCGGTAAAGCGCGTAGTAGAAGAAGTAAAGCACATTACGCACGATAACCTTAGCTACCGTCTCAAGATTGATAAAGACGAAACAGCTATTGATGAGATTGATGAGCTGATCCTTACGTTCAACGCCCTGCTTTCACGCATTGAGCGCGCCTTCATCACGCAAAGACGTTTTGTGCAGAACGCTTCGCACGAATTAAAGACACCCCTCACAGCGATCATGGCTGAGGTAGAACTGGCGCTTACACGCGAGCGGCCATCGGAAGAATATCAACGAACACTACAGGTTGTGTTACAGGAAACTGAACGACTGGCCAGCACAACGCAGGGGCTACTGCTCCTGGCCCGCCTGGAAGAAAGTGCCAGCAAAGCCGAACTCGACTCGCTTGACTTAGCGGAATTACTGGATCGAACACTCGCAGCCTTCAGCATGCACCACCCCGAGCGATCGGTTATCAAAGAAGGAAAAACATCATCGCTATATATTCAGGGAAATGCACAGCTCCTGCAAACTGCCTTGTTAAATATACTCGACAACGCCTATAAATATTCTTCAGACAAAATCAATGTCTCACTGGCATCCAGCGATAAGGAAGTTACGATAGCTGTTCAGGATTATGGCATTGGTATACCCGCGAGCGAACTGAACAGAATCCGCTCACCGCTCTTTCGGGCATCCAATTCGGCAAGTATACCCGGTGCTGGTCTCGGTCTGTCACTCGTAGATCGCATCATTGCCGTAAACCACGGCCGCTTCGAAATCACCAGCGAAGAAGGCAAAGGAACAAAATGCACCATCCGCCTTCCCTTGCTTCTCTGAATTGGAAGATTAATAAAATTGGAAGATTGAAAAATTACATCCCGAATCTTACAATCATCTAATCTTACAATTTTATAATCCCAAGTCACGTGTTTGCAGATCGTAGTCTCGCGTGAGTTTGTGTTTTTTGAAGTAGGCTTGTAAGGCAAGCATTCTTGTTTTTACATCGAAGCCTAAATTCCAGTATAATTTTTTCAGGCACTCTGAACATAGTCGATTAGGGCGTTCATCGGTTTCATATAAGCTGTTGCTGCCGTTCATAACGCACACGGCATGTGTGCAGTGCTTAAAGGAAAACATGTGTCCTATTTCGTGAGCAGATGTCTTGATGAATCGCTCCAGGCAAAGGTCAAAATTATCAGCACTCAATTCGCCCTCGTGAAAACGAACGAATGACGACACACCTACACGTTTTTTCAAACGAGCTTGTCCGAAAACAAAATTCCATGCTTCAGCCGGGTATAGATCTTTCTGCGTGATGCCCATGACAACGATCGCATCTTTGGGAATAGATTTCGCGATAACGCTATCTAATATATAGCCCGTCAATAGCTGTTCATACCCTTCTTCTCGTGTTCTTCGAGCCGTGCCAGGTATAATACTATCGCTGACGGCTGGCAGCACGATCGTTTTCAGATCAAAAAATATTTCAAGGTATTCGGCAGTATAATGTATAATCTTATCCTCGCGCTCATTAAAAATACCAATAGGCTGAAGATATATATTCTTTTGTGATGCGTTAGGAGAAACCGGTGCAGACTTCGCATACTGTTCAAAATTTTGTCCCTGTTCCTTATGTTCAAAAAGCCAGTCGCCTTGCATTGGTGCTTCCATCGTTACATCATACGGCACCAGCTTTTTTATCAGAGCAAAATCTTTTGTCCTGGAGTCAACTTTTTTTTCAGTACATCCTGATACGAGCAGGGTGAACAAGAGCAAAGCACATTGCAGAGAGGATGCCTGGTTAGGATTCACAGCTTAAGATTAACTCCACCTAATATGGCATTTTTTATTTTAGATTGGAAGATTAATAAGATTGAAAATTAGAAGATTACATTCCGAAATCTTCTAATTTTCAATCTTATAATTTTATAATCTTACAATCCTACTCCGTCCGTAACGTCTCTGCCGGGTTGGATACAGCCGAACGTATCGAACGGTAACTTACGGTGAGCAATGAAATGATAAGTGTAGCAACAAGACCGAGTAGAAATACCCACCAATGTATACTGGTGCGATATGCAAAGCCCGATAGCCATTCGTTCATAAAATACCATGCTAACGGTGCAGCGATAACAAATGCTATAACAATGAGTTTAATAAACTCTTTCGAGAACAGCATGACGATGCTGCCTACAGAAGCGCCCAGCACTTTGCGTATACCTACTTCCTTCAGTTTTTGATTCGCCATAAACGAGATCAATCCATATAGTCCTAAGCATCCGATAAAAATAGATATACCTGCAAAGATTTTAAAAAGAGTAAACGTGCGCTCATCCTGACGGTATAAATCGTCAAGCTTTTCATCGAGAAATTCATACTCAAAATAATAATCCGGGAATACCGCGCTCCACTCCTTTTCAATAGAGGCTATAGTTTCAGTAAAGTTGGCGGCATTTACCTTTACACCTAAATCATAATAGAAATAAGGGAAGTTAACTAACACCACCGGCTCAATCGAATTATGAAGTGAAGATGAGTGAAAGTCTTCCACCACCCCTACTACCTCTGCATCAATCCTGGAGACACCCGTAGTTATATTCTTTCCGAGTACATCTTCCGGGTTGCTATAGCCCAGTCGTTTTACGGCAGATTCATTCAGTATATATACATGCTTCTGTTCTTCATCTTTCAGATTCATGTCAGCAAGTTTCTCATCAGTCTCTGTAAACCAGCGGCCGGCTTTCAGTTTTACACCATAGGTATCCAGGTAATGGCGGTCAACCGGTTTTACACCAATACTATATAATTCAGTGGGTCCGCGCTCTGACAAGAAGTAGCTTGTACCAAAGTTATTGTCAGATGTAGGAGCGCCCAGTGAAAATGAAAGACTTTCTATAGCAGCGTTACGCTCCAGTCGGGTGCGAAGCGATTCCATCAGTTCTGCTTTGATATCGGGTACCGGTATGTTAATCACAGCGTCTTTATCAAACCCCAAAGGTTTATTTCTGAAGTATTGCATTTGTTCGGCAATGATCAATGTACCAATGATCAACACTTGTGCAATCATAAACTGAAATACCACCAGTGTCTTGCGTACTACTGCACCCGAACTTCCCTGTGCAGTAATTTTATTCTTCAGTACAATCGCAGGATTATAGCCCGATAGAATCATAGCCGGATAAAACCCGGAGAGAAATGTTACCAGTATAATAAGTGCCAGTAAAAAACCGAACAACAACGGATTGGCTAACAGGTTCAAATCAAGCTTTCGCTGCAGAAAACTATTGAGCCACGGCAACGTCCATTCGGTAATGCAAAGTGAAATCAATATCGCTACGGTCGTTAACAACAACGTCTCGCCTAAAAAATATATAGTAAGCTGTCCGCGTTTTGCACCAAGAGTTTTGCGTATCCCAATTTCCTTAGACTTGCGTATAGCCAATGCCGTAGCCAGGTTTACAAAGTTGATGCAGGCTATAAATAGTATAAATGCACCGAGCACAACCATCACCAGCAAGTCCGTATAGGAAGCATTAAAAGCGGAACCAGGGTTTTCAGTATAGGCCTCATCGAAATGTATAGCTTTCAGCGGTTGAAGCTTATACATTTTACGCTCGGAATCTTCTTTCGAATGATACTTTGCTACAAACGGACCGAAGCGTTTCTCCATATCTGCTGCTGCTATCGTTTCAGGCAATACAAAGTAAGCATAACCGGAAGCGGTCATTCCCCATTGATCAATCGGCATACCACCTATAAAGTCTCCGGTAAAGGAAGGCATCGATACAATCATCGAAAAATTGATATGCGAAGTTGGCGGAGGATCCTGAACAATACCAGCCACCTCAACTTCCACACGATTATCAATCTTCAGCGTAAGATGATCGCGTCCCTTCATAATTTTATCGGCCATGGATTTTGTGAGGAACACTTTACCGGGTTGTCCCAATTCTACACGCGGATTACCGGAGAGAACTTTAAAATCAAAAACGTCAAAGAAAAGTGAGTCGGCAAAAATTATATTTTCTGCTTTCAGCTTTTCGTCTCCTAATCTCAGCATAACCTCATCCTGGTAGTGCAGTTGGGTAACGAGTGGTATATCGGCGAAATCATTGCGAAAAGCTTTTACAAACGGATATGGTGTAGTAGAACCATTACTCTCACCGGAGGCTGTTCTGCTTTCCATTACGACACGGTATATCTGATCGTGCCGCGTGTGAAATTTATCAAAGCTCAAGTCGTACGTGATGAGCAGGAAGATGATAATGCAGGCCGTGATGCCGATGGTAAGCCCCAGAATATTGATGAGCGTATAATTTTTGTTACGCAGAAAATTCCGGAATGTGATGATGAGGTAGTTTCTGATCATGTGTTAACCACGTTATTTTTCACAAGCTGGTATCCAAACACGGTGCCAGGCTTCTATCGAACTGATTTTCAAACAATAAGATCGTTGTCTCAAAAAATTCATGCTGGTATGTGTATCACTTTCGATACACTGTGCTGTTTGTATCCGATACAATTCTATACTTTTACCGGCATATAATTTACCCTCGACCATGATTCCCGCCAAGGTATTGATAATTGATGACGACCGCGATATACTCGAAACAGCACGCATGTTTTTGAAGCAGGAGTTTTCACTCGTACACATTGAAGAATCGCCTGAAAAAATACCGGCATTGCTGAAAGCTACCGAGTATGATGTTGTCCTCCTCGACATGAATTTCAAGAAAGGCGTTAACGATGGTGAAGCAGGTTTCTACTGGCTCGACCAGATTCTGAAAGCGGATACCCATGCCGTTGTAATTCTGATTACAGCCTATGGCGAAATAGACCTTGCTGTAAAAGCAATCAAGAATGGCGCGACCGATTTTGTATTGAAGCCGTGGAAGAATCAAAAACTGATGGCTACCATTCTTGCAGCACTGCAATTACGCAAATCAAAAAAGGAAGTTGAGAAACTGAAAGAGACACAGGAGAAACTGAGTGACGATATCAATCACGCCTATGCGGATTTCATTGGTGAATCGCCCGCTATACAACGCGTGCATGAATTGATAAACCGAGTAGCCGATGCTGATGCGGATGTACTTATACTCGGAGAGAACGGTACAGGCAAAGAACTTGTAGCACGGGCTATACATCAACGCTCGGCACGCAGAAACCAGGTGTTTATTAATGTCGACCTCGGTGCAATCAGTGAGACACTGTTTGAAAGCGAACTCTTTGGACATGTAAAAGGAGCTTTTACAGATGCACGCCAGGATAAAGCGGGGCGCTTCGAACTTGCTTCAGGCGGCACGCTATTTCTCGATGAGATTGGTAATCTTTCATTGTCGCTGCAAGCGAAGTTACTTACGGTATTGCAGCATCGCAGTGTACAGCGTGTGGGTTCCGCGAAAGCTATACCGGTAGATTTTCGATTGATCAGTGCTACCAACATGCCGCTGCATGAAATGGTGTTTGAAAAAACATTCCGGCAAGATTTACTATATCGTATCAACACCGTAGAGATTCGGGTGCCTTCACTTCGCGAGCGCGCAGANNAACAAACTGAAGAAATATCACTGGCCTGGTAATATACGCGAACTGCAGCACGCTGTTGAACGTGCTGTGATTCTGAATGAAGGCAAAGTAATTGAATCAGCTGAATTGCTCGTCAGTGGTATACAGCATACTATTAAAAAGGAAACTCAGCCGCAGACGCTGGATGAGATGGAGAAAGTATTCATACAGCAGTCGTTACAACAAAACCAGGGCAATGTAAGTAACACCGCCCGCGCGCTTGGCCTGACACGTACCGCGCTGTACCGAAGAATGAAACGCCATGGTTTATAGTATATATTTATACCTTGCCAACTCGTTATGGTTTTGAAACGTTTCAGCATACTGGTTATTCTGCGGGTTCTACTGCTGTGCTGTACCATCCTGTCGTTTGCATGGGTTATACAGCAGCAGATGTTCTTTAACCAGTTTACCCTTGCTATTCTGTTTATATTACAGATAGCAGAGCTGATCCGTTTTGTGAATTATACCAACCGCGAGTTATCACGTTTCTTACTCGGAATAAAGCATGCCGACTTTACAATCTCGTTTCAACAGGCACACCTCGGGCGCTCGTTCCGCGACCTGGAAGACAGCATGCATACGATACTGCAAGCCTATAAACAGGTTAAGATTGAAAAGGAAGCGCAGTACCAGTTTTTGCAAACCCTCGTACGAAAACTTTCTATCGGCATAATTTCCATTGCTGAAGAAGATATAGTATTGATAAACCCGACAGCAGAAAAATTACTGAATATAGAAGGCTATCGTAACTGGAGTTTACTGAAGCTAAGAAATCCCGCAGTAGCCCGGGCGTTGGATTCTGTTGGCGAACACGGCCGAAAGCTGATGGAACTAAAAATCAATCACGATACGGCTCACCTCGCGATTGAGGTAAGTACAACGGTTATACTCGACAAATCATACCGACTCATTACCATTCAGGATATACATACCGAGCTTGAGCAAAAGGAAATTGAAGCATGGCATAAGCTTATCCGCATTCTTACACACGAGATCATGAATTCGGTAACCCCCGTGGCATCGCTCACCGAAACCATGCAGGGAATGCTCACGGATAAAGGCGGTCAGTTAAAAAGTATAGACGCGCTTACAACGGAAACACTAGGCGACATTCGTTTTTCGTTAAATACCATTCACAAGCGCAGCGAGGGCTTGCTTGACTTCGTGGAGAAATACCGCGCACTTACCCGTGTACCGAAGCCGGTGATACAAACCATCACGTTGCAGCCATTTCTGAAAACATTGGTTAACCTGATGGAACCTGAAATGCAGCGACATCGAATTTCACTGGCGTGGCAGGTGACTGATGAAAATCTGCAGGCTAAATTCGACAGTAACCTTGTTGAGCAGGTTATCATTAATTTAATTATGAACAGTATATATGCGCTGCAACAGGCTTCGGAGAAGCACATATACCTGCAGGCNNAAGGAAATGCAGGATATATTTATACCTTTCTTCTCCACGAAGAAAGAAGGTACCGGCATTGGGCTGAGTCTCTCCAAACAAATTATGAACCTGCATGGCGGCAGTATTAAAGTCACTTCTGAGCCGCTTGAAAAGACTTCGTTTTACCTGATCTTTAAAGAGTAGCATGTGTTAAAACATCCCGGGCGGTTCCAACCTTTCTGCGCTGCTACGGGTCTAATGGACATAACCCAATATTAATTCTAATATGAAAATTCAATATACAGCTATAGCATGTATAGCATTGCTGGCGTGTGCTTTCGTTGCGTGCGATGATGACGATTCCGGTGAATCTTCCGGTACTAATTCGTACCTGCCGCTGAAAATTGGAAACTACTGGGAATTTGTGAACATACCCGAAATAGGAAGTAACTATACCATGCGAACTGAAGTAACCCGCGTGGTATCATTTAATAAGAACGAATACTTCGAGCTGGTGAATATTCAGAATTCGGGTGCCCAGACTTACCGCGACACTACGTATTATCGCATTACGCAACAGGGCTATGTATATACATGGCGGAGAGGCTGGACGATTGAAGAAAACCCGATGAGACTTTATGCCGATGACGATGATACGTGGAAGTATGAAACCAACTATGACGCTGAGGCTAATATTACGGTTAATGAGATCGATGACCTGGAATTGGGAGACTCAAAACTTGATAACTGCAAGAGCTTCAGTTTTGACATTGAGCAGTGGGCTGATGAAGAACATAGCATCGTGCTTGCACCACGTATCGGCTTTGTACAAAGACTTGTCGGCTTTGGTGTAAGTTCACGGCTGGTAAAGGCTTCCGTTAATGGTAAGGTATATACGTTCTGATCTATAGCGGGACTGACTAGAGGATGGCTGAAATAAAAATGCTCCCAAACCGGGAGCATTTTTTATGTTATATACTTTGCGACAACCACGATCATTTTGCGGTTTTATACCGGCACGCGTTCGGGTCAGATTTGAGATAGTAATCTTTATAGTTAAGCGCCTTGGGATCCATGCAACCTTTCAGCTGTAGTAATTCAACTTTCCTGAAATCAATCGGCTGGCCTTCACTCTGCAACGCTATATATCCTTCGCTTAGTAATTTTCCTTCCTGCCATATAGCGGGGTCGTAATTATTTACAACACCACCAGCCATGCGCGGCTCGCTGTATTGCATTACTAACTCGCCATTGATTACGTGTTTGATCAGCGAATCACCCAATACAATTAATTCAGCTCTTACCCACTGGTCGCCATCGTAAGTCTTGGACGTTGAGTTGATGCAGTGTCGTTCATCAGCCTTACCGTTGTAGGTGATGATGGTTCCCGGAGAACACATATTGCCCGTGGTTCTTGGTTTGCCATCGCCCAGTCCACCGAGAAATTGCATCTCGATAGATATAGGCCAGTCCTGTTCCTTCGGCATAGTACGCGGGTCCTGCGAATGGAACATCACACCACTATTACGCAGTGTATAATCGGGAGCACCTTTTTGCAGATTACCGATAAAACGATACTCTATTACTAAATGATAATACGAGAACGGCTGCTTGTAATATAAATGTCCGAACTGATTGTTGAAGTCACCGTACTGATCGTATCGCACCTGTATAGCGCCATCTTTTACACGAAAGGTATTTCCGAAGTTTACACCTTCATCGTGATGATGGATCTTTACCATCCAATCGCGTATATCCTTACCGTTGAAAAGTTTAATCCACTCTTTTTTAGAAGCTGCGGGTTGTTTTTGCGCGTTGGTAGCTATAGATACCAGCAAAATGAGCGAAAGAATCTGAAAAATTCGGGTCATATGTAAAAATTATGCACAGGCAATATAAACATTGTATTGCTGATATTAATGAACAGAATTGAGGCGTGTGCTCCACAATTTGCGCTGGAAAAGCCGATATAGAAGCCAAAAACCGATGGCACGGCAATTTATATATAGTTGGCAAGGGTAGAGTAGGTTAGGTTTACAGGCCCGGATGATGCTAGTCATACCGGGCCTGTTTTTATTTTACACCTTTTACATCCTTGCGTAGATCTTCGCAGAATATATTCCAACACAAGCGTACGCAGTTACAGACTTTTGGCCTTTAACAATGGCGCAAGAGAAATACAACAGAATGTACTGATTGTAACTCAGAGAGAATTAAAGTATAGTGCGTTGTTAACAGCATGACCCTGTGCGGTATTGTTGAAATATACATAGGCCTCTTTCGCACGTTTAAAGTTGTGAATGACTTTATGCACTTCGTTCAATGTATCCGTGTCGTAATCGGAATAATAAAGCTTCGGTATGCCGTGAAAGCGGTAATATATGACCGGTGAGGTTTGGTATATATCTTCGGGTAAACCAGGATAACTGATACTGCAGAATACAATTCTCTGATGCTGCAACGCTTTTAGGACGTCATTACGCCACCAGCTTGTGTGCCTGAACTCGACAACATTTGTAAAATCAACGTGTAGTATATTCAGTATACGTTCCAGGTTCTCCTCGCTATAGTGCATGCCGGGGTGTAGCTGAAACAATATACTCCCCAGCTTATCAGATAAACCAGAATATACTGTATCGTAAAAACGCTCCAGATCATCGGCAGCGTTTCTGAATCGTTTATAATGTGTAATGATCCGGGGTGCTTTTACCGCAAATCTGAATTGTGCAGGACTGCGGTTATACCATCCCTTCAGATGTTCGATTTGTGGAAAGCGATAGAATGTATTATTTAATTCTACGGTGTTAAACTTTTCGCAGTAGTATTCAAACCATTTGCGAGATGATAATTTCTCAGGATAGAACGATCCCCTCCACTCCGGATATGAAAAACCTGAGCAGCCTGTCCAGCACTTCATGAAAACCTGTGTTTAAGAAGCAACCTAGTCTGATGACTCGGGTTTAAACTTCAGAATCCGGTATGGTTCAACAGGATTGTTAATGTTTTGCTGCGATGTGCTTACATATACCGAACCATCTGCTCCTACGGAGAAAGAATCCGGCCATTTAAAATCTTTGCTGCGCGCCACAATGCGACTGGATTTACCATCGTATACCCGAATCGCATTCTCTTCTATAGAAGCCATGTATAAATTACCTTCCTTATCGAAAATCATTCCGTCAGACGGAGGAAAGTTGCCGAGGTTCTCTACTTCCACTTCCAGCTTACCTGCATAAAACTCAGGGTATATTAACAACGATGT
>DJFR01000018.1:0-837 GCA_002432545.1 Flammeovirgaceae bacterium UBA5867
GCTATCGCAGGTATATTCGAAGCACAATACGAAGTGCTGCGTTCTAAAGGTCATACTCCTTCTGAAGCTTTCAACGAAACGGTTGAAGAGTTAACACAATCACTCATGCCACTCGTTGCTGAGAANNAACGGTATGGACTGGATGTATGCTAACTGTTCTACAACAGCACAGCGCGGTGCTCTTGACTGGAAGAAGAAATTCAAAGCTGCGACACTTCCTGTGTTCAAAGAACTTTACGAAAGCGTAGAAACCGGTGCTGAAGCAAAACGTACTATCGATACTTGCAGCAAGCCTGATTACCGCGAGAAACTCGCTGAAGAATTGAAAGAACTTCGCGAAAGCGAACTGTGGCAAGCCGGTGCTGCCGTGCGCAAACTGCGTCCGGAGAAACAGCAGGTTGAAGCCAGCATGATAAACTAATTTATATATAGCTATACCGCTCACTACTGCACAAGTGGTGAGCGGTATGCTTTGAAGATCACTATGTCAACAACAACACAAACATATCCCATCAATGTCAACGCAGCCGCGGAAGTATTAAAATCCGTTGTGCTGAAAACACCGTTGCAGTACCATCGTAAACTTTCTGAAAAATTCAAGGCAGATATTTATGTAAAGCGTGAAGATCTGCAGGTAGTGCGCTCCTATAAATTGCGCGGTGCCTATAATTTGATTCAAAGCTTAACGGAAGAGCAACGTAATCGTGGTGTAGTTTGTGCCAGCGCGGGAAACCACGCACAAGGTGTAGCATTCTCATGCAAACACCTGGATATAAAGGGTGTGATCTATATGCCGGCTATTACGCCCAAGCAAAAGATCAACCAGGTAAAAATGTT
>DJFR01000018.1:887-3301 GCA_002432545.1 Flammeovirgaceae bacterium UBA5867
CAAGGAACGGTTGCCAAAGAAATATTGGATGAAGTATCCGGGATAGATTACGTCTTCGTGCCGATAGGCGGGGGCGGGTTGTGTGCCGGTCTTGGCGAATACTTCAAAACATATTCTCCTCAAACAAAAATTATAGGCGTTGAGCCTACCGGTGCCCCTTCTATGAAGGAAGCATTGAAAGAAGGCAAGCCTGTTAAATTAGAAAAGATACAACGCTTTGTAGATGGAGCATCTGTACAGCGAGTAGGTGATCTTACATTTTCATTCTGCAAAGAGATACTGGCCGATATGCTGCTGGTGCCGGAAGGAAAAGTAAGCTCTACGATACTTCAGCTCTATAACCAGGATGCTATAGTAGCAGAGCCTGCCGGAGCACTTTCTATTGCTGCACTGGATCAGTATGCAGAACAGATCAAAGGCAAAAAAGTTGTATGTATACTCAGCGGTGGTAACAATGATATCGACCGCATGCAGGAGATCAAAGAACGATCGCTGCTATACGAAGGATTAAAACATTATTTCATAGTTCGCTTTGCGCAGCGCCCCGGTGCATTGAAAGAATTCGTGAACCAGATACTCGGCCCGACTGATGATATTGTTCGCTTCGAATTCATTCAGAAACACAACAAAGAAACAGGGCCGGCACTGATCGGTATTGAAGTGAAGTCAACCGAAGACTTCAAATCATTGATCGAGCGCATGGATGGTCACAAGCTGAATTATACTCTTGTGAACCAAAACGAAAACCTGTTCGAATATTTAGTGTAGAATTTTATATCCCGCATATATACTTGAATGCCACTACTTCAGTGGCATTTTTGTTTCCCGCAGGGAACATAGATATACGAGGAAAAAATGCCAAAGGCATTTTTGAAGTGCGTTTCGACTCTGTGGAAATCTGCGCCTTCTGTGGGCAAAGCTGCATTTAATTTTTTTAATTACCTTCACACGGTGATGCAGAATATAGCAGGCATGATAACCCCGTTAGACAGTAACCCGATTTTTGAATTAGCCGCAAACCTTGTTAACCAGACCAACCGACATATATTCCTTACTGGTAAAGCAGGCACTGGTAAAACAACTTTCCTGAAGTATATAAAAGATCACTCACCGAAGAAGAGTGTTATTGTAGCACCTACCGGTATAGCAGCGATCAACTGTGGAGGCGTAACCATTCATTCTTTCTTCCAATTGCCATTCGGTCCATTTATACCCGTTCCGCAGCGTGTGGACAGTGAATCTGCAGAACTATCCAATGCCTATACATTGCTGCAAAACCTTCGTATTCATAACGACAAACGCGAGCTCTTCGAAGAAATCGAGTTGTTGATTATCGATGAGATCTCCATGGTGCGATGTGATGTACTGGATGCGATTGATGTAGTGCTTCGTCACGTTCGCAAGAAGCGCGGTATTCCTTTCGGTGGTGTACAAATGATCTATATAGGTGATCTCTTTCAATTGCCGCCTGTTGTACAAGAACACGAGTGGAGTATACTTCGTAATTTTTATCGCACGCCTTTCTTCTTTCATGCCAAAGTTATTGAACAGATACCCCCGCTCATTATTGAACTTCAAAAGATATACCGGCAGCAGGATCCTTTATTTATCGACTTACTGAATCGTGTTCGAAATAATATTACGTCTCAACAGGATTTGGAATTACTGAACAACTGCTATAATAAAACACTTGACGTAAATGAAGACGAAGCCGTAATCACGCTAACATCACACAACTATCTGGCAGATCGCATCAATACTGAAGAGCTTGCCAAACTTCCGGGAGAACCATTTTTATTTGCCGGAACGGTGGATGGAGACTTTCCTGTCAAGTCATACCCCACAGAAAAAGAACTCGTGCTGAAAGAGGGCGTTCAGATCATGTTCATTAAAAATGACATGAAGCAAAAGGAGCGGAGGTATTACAATGGTAAACTCGGACGCATATCCAGTATTGATGGCGAAAAGGTATATGTCGAGTTTCCAGGTGAATCGGAACATCTTGTTCTGGAACGCGAGGTGTGGCGGAATATTCGATATGTATATAATCCCAAAGAACAGCTGGTAGAAGAGGAGGAGTTAGGGCAATTCAGCCAGTATCCGATACGACTGGCGTGGGCGATCACTATTCATAAAAGTCAGGGGCTTACGTTTCAGAAAATAATTATTGATGCTGCAAATTCATTCTCGGCAGGGCAGGTATATGTAGCATTAAGCCGGTGTACATCAATGCAAGGTATAGCATTGAAATCGCCCATTACGAATAGGAGCATTCAGACCGATGAGCGCATTCTGGATTTTATGAAACAGGGTACATCGCTGCAAGAACTGCAACGTATATATCAGGACGAGAAACATCAATACCTGTATAGCATACTTATAAAAGCATTCGAGTGGACTGCTGTTTTAAATCA
>DJFR01000018.1:3391-6153 GCA_002432545.1 Flammeovirgaceae bacterium UBA5867
TCCGATCAGGATGACTATACGCATGTACACCAACGGGTTGATGATGCATCAAAATACTTCTCTGCAAAAATGAATGAAGAAGTTATCGGTTCATTGGAGAGACATATAGATGCCACGCGTAAGATGAAGAAAGTGCGCAAGTATCTGAAGGATATTCAACTCTTGCTTCGTATACTTTTACTACAGCAAAAATCGATGGTACAATCCAAAGAATTACTCTTGGTGAGTAATCCCCAACAACCAATCACTCGTTAGTTTTGGTAAATATTTTTTAACAATTCGTTGATGTACGCCTTAACTTTTTCCATCTTCGTGTTTCAGGAGCCCCTCTCTGTAGAGTAGATTTTTTAAATGATCAAATCATCCGGAAATGATGATTTGAAATAAAGTATAAAGCATTCGTATCGTCCCGTCTGAGCATTGCCCAGACGGGACGTTTCGTTTTTTAGGAATCAGGACAAACTAACACTTGTTTTATTCCGAGTATAACTGAAAATAATTAAGACAGAAAACTGAGACATGAGTCAACCGAAAACACTGTTCGACAAAATCTGGGATGCGCACGTGGTGAAGAAAAGTGAAGGGTACCCAGATGTAGTGTACATCGACCGTCACTTCATTCACGAAGTAACCAGCCCACAGGCTTTTGATGGATTACGCAAACGCGGCATCAAACTTTTTAACCCGGCACGTACAACGGCAACACCGGATCACAACGTACCGACTAAAGATCAGCACCTTCCTATCAAGGAAGCTCTCTCCCGCCACCAGGTAGAAACCCTTCGAAAAAATACGGCCGAGTTTGGCGTAACGCTATATGATCTGGGACATCCTTTTCAAGGTATCGTTCACATCATTGGTCCGGAGTTGGGATTAACCTTGCCGGGTATGACCATTGTATGTGGTGATAGCCATACTTCTACGCACGGAGCATTTGGAAGTATAGCATTTGGTATAGGTACCAGCGAAGTAGAGCAGGTACTGGCTACGCAATGTATACTGCAGTACCGTCCGAAGACGATGCGCATCGAGATCAACGGTAAACTTGGTAAAGGTGTAGTATCGAAAGATATCATCCTATATATCATCTCTAAGATTTCTGCGAGTGGTGCTACGGGATTCTTTGTAGAGTATGCCGGCGATGCAATCCGTAATCTCTCGATGGAGGCACGCATGACAATCTGTAACATGAGTATCGAAATGGGTGCGCGTGGCGGATTGATTGCGCCCGATGAAACAACTTTCAACTATATCAAAGGAAGAAAGTTTGCCCCACAGGGAGCCGAGTTGGATAAACTGATTGAAAAATGGAGCGAGTTGAAAACAGATGAAGGTGCTGTATACGATCAGGTATTAACATACGATGCTGCAGATATAGCCCCGATGATTACCTATGGTACCAACCCGGGTATGGGCATCAAGGTTACAGACAGTATCCCTACCGTTGCGCAACTCCACGACAGCAGCGAACAAACTTCATTCACCAAGTCGCTTGAGTATATGGGCCTTGAGCAAGGTTCACAACTTCTTGGTAAAGCTGTTGACTATGTTTTCATTGGTAGCTGTACCAATGCACGCATTGAAGATTTAAGACTTGTTGCTTCTATCGTAAAAGGCAAAAAGAAAGCTGATGGTGTTGAAGTATGGGTAGTACCCGGATCAAAACAAGTAGAAGAACAAGCACGCAAAGAAGGGCTTCACAAGATATTTGAAGAAGCCGGTTTTGAATTGCGCGAACCCGGTTGTTCCGCATGTCTGGGGATGAATGAAGATAAAATTCCGGCCGGTAAATATTGCATCAGTACATCGAACCGAAACTTCGAAGGAAGACAAGGACCGAAGTCCAGAACATTCCTGGCAAGTCCGCTAAGTGCAGCAGCTGCTGCTATAACGGGTAAAGTAACAGACGTACGCGAACTGGTATAATTCACGAGGAGCGGTTAACGAATAACGGATCACGAACAATGGCAAAAGAGAAATTCACAACGTTAAAGAGTCGCGCAGTACCACTGGCGATTGAAAATATAGATACCGACCAGATTATTCCTGCGCGCTTTCTGAAAGCTACGACACGCGATGGCTTTGGAGAGAACTTATTCAGAGACTGGCGCTATAACAGCGACAATACTCCGAAAGCAGATTTCATATTAAACGACAATACATACTCCGGAAAAATACTGGTAGCAGGTAAAAATTTTGGATGCGGAAGTAGTCGTGAGCACGCAGCGTGGGCTATAGCAGACTATGGCTTTCGTGTGGTGATCTCCAGCTTCTTTGCAGATATATTCAAGAACAATGCATTGAACAACGCTACACTTCCCGTGCAGGTATCAGATGCATTTCTGAAAAAAGTATTTGCCGCAATCGAGAAAAATCCGGCAACAATCATCACGGTAGATCTCGAAAATCAAAAGGTAACACTCGAAGATGGCACCTCCGAATCTTTCGATATCAACGCCTACAAAAAAATATGCCTCACCAACGGCTACGATGATATCGACTACCTGCTAAGCCTTCGCGAAGAAATTAAACAATTCGAAGCCGCACGGTAAGTATATATAGCACGCCACCACACTCTTCTCACACACTCACACCTTCAGCAGCTAGTAACCAGCAGCCAGTAGCTTTAAAAAGAATGTGATGAAAAAGAAAATCGTAATACTCCCCGGAGACGGAATCGGAAAAGAAGTAACAGCTTGTGGCAAGAAAGTGCTCGAGCAAGTGGCAGAATGCTTTGGTCACCAGTTTTCATTTGATTATGC
>DJFR01000046.1:0-2770 GCA_002432545.1 Flammeovirgaceae bacterium UBA5867
GATCGATGTTATCCGTCTTCTTCATCAGTATAAACAGGTTGCGTGCTACGAAGCTTACGGTTATACTCTTCACAGCATCGTTCAACATCTGACCCGGTATAGTATAGCCGAGAGTAAACTGACGGAACTTGATGAAGCTTGCATCGTGTACAAAAGTTGACGACACATTATTGGAGAAATCGCCATAGTAACGTTGTGATGAAGCGTTGTTCTCTCCAAATGTTTCTTCGCGACCAACCAACGTTGCTTTATGCAAACCGAACTGATAACCATAGTAATCAGTAGCAGAGAATAACTTGCCACCGAATTTACCATCGATCAAAAACGACATGGAGAATTGCTTATAAGAGAATTCGTTATTCCAGCCTGCTGTCCACTTGTGATACGCAGAACCGAATGACTTCAGATCGCCACGCTGCGGAACACCATTCGCGTTTACAACAATCTCGCCATCGGCATCGCGTAAGTAATCGAACGCCATGATCTGGTGCGCAGCCTCTCCTACTATATGTTGCGTAAAGCCGTTACCACTGCGCGATTCACCAACCGCGAGCGACTTTTGTCCTTCAGCAAGTTTAACAACTTCGTTGTTGTTTACAGAACCGTTGAGTGATGAAACCCACTGGAAGTCCTGCTTCTTGACAGGCGATGTAGTAAGCAACATTTCCAAACCGGTGTTCTTCAACTCACCAATGTTCAATACTACAGAAGTATATCCTGACGTAATAGAAGCCGGAGCTTTTACAATTTCGTTGGTAGATTTTTTATTATACCACGTAAGATCTAAGCGCACACGGTTTTGCAGGAAACCCAATTCTGTTCCTACTTCTATCTCTGTTGCCTGCGATGGCTTCAGTTCGCTGTTTGGTATAGCGGTGTTGATGATGGTACCGATCGGATAACCATTTATAGTACGGCCATCTATACCATAGTTCAATACGGTCTGGTATGGATCAGTTGCCTGACCAACTTTAGCATAACCGGCACGCAGTTTACCGAAGGTAAATGACTGCCCGAGGTTCCACAGTTCAGAGAATACAAATGAACCACTCACGGAAGGATAGAATATATCCATAGCGGATGACGACAGGTTTACACCCGGCACAGCCAATGTAGAGAACCAGTCGTTACGACCAGTAGCCGTTAAGAACAGGTAATTTTTGTAAGCAAGTTCAAGTGTCCCATATACCGATTGTATCTCCTGGTTAAGATCGGTATAGGTAACGGTTTTATTCTTTGCATTGGTAATGCTATAGGTAAAGGGCACCGCCAGGTCATTACCAATGAGCGTAGATGTTTCTGCTTCCTGCTTGCGCAAGTTTGCGCCTATATTTGGCGTGATGGTAAGATCGCTTCCGGCTTTGAATTGTTTTCCGATCAATACATCGGCGTTCAATTCATAGAACTTGGTTGTTGTTTCGGTAATACGTCCTATAGGTAAATAGGCTGTACCGGAAGGCACTACGTTTGTCATACGATCGGTATAAGAATCACGACCGGCACGTCCCTGAATAAAGAAGCCGTTGTCAAATGCATAACGCATCGTCATCGATCCGATGAAACGCTCACGTTTTGTATTATTGATAAACTTCTCGGCAGCAAACCACGGGTTGGTTGCATACGTGTTGCTGGAGAATGCCAACTCGCTGCCATCTTCTTTTGTGCCCGGCTTCAGATCATTAATGTTCATGCTGGTAGGAAGGAACATTGCCTGGAAGTTTGCATTACCGGCACCATCTGAAAGTAACGGACGGTTCTTAACATCATCCACTACATAGTTGGCGCGTGCATCCACTGTAAATCTTTTTACAGGTGAATAGTTAACCGAGAGGTTGAATGAATTTCTTTTTAAACCTGCATTCGGAATGATCGAATTGTTTTTCAGGTTGCTTGCCGACAGGCGTATACCACCGTTGTCCAATCCTTTGCTGAATGAAAGTGTATTGGTAAATGTGTTACCCGTGCGATAAAAATCTTCCATGTTATTTTTATGCGCAGTATAGGGGCGTGATACACCATCGAAGTTTATTACGTTCGATCCGTCAAGCTTCGCTCCCCAGCTGCTATTACCGGCATCCAGCGCTGCAGCTTGTGTAGCAGGTTTATTTCCATTCGAGCCTAAACCATATTGATATTGCCAGTCAGTCAGATCCATAACAGACTCGGCTACGTAATTTGAGTTCAACTCGATTGTACCGGCACCTTTACCACTCTTGGTAGTAATAAGTATAACACCGGCTTTCGCGCGCGATCCGTATAACGCGGCAGCGGCTGCACCTTTCAGTACCGATATAGACTCGATATCATCCGGGTTTATGTTTCCGATACCATCACCACGATCTGTCTCATTTACCCAACGACCTACCAGCTGAGCACTCTCGTTACTCATCGGCACACCGTTGATTACATAGAGTGGCTGGTTGCTTCCGGTAAGCGTTGAAGCACCGCGTATAATTACACTCGTAGATGCACCCGGACCACCCGCTACGGAACTAACATTTACACCGGCAACTTTACCTACCAGTGAGTTTGCAACGTTAGTCTCGCGCGCCTGTGTAAACTGATCGCCTTTTACTTCAGTAACAGAATAGCCCAGCGATTTTCTTTCTTTTTCTATACCAAGCGCAGTAACTACTACTTCGTTTAGCTCGGTAACATCTTCTGCCAATACTATATCTATACTTGTTCTGTTCTGCACGGCAACTTCCTGCGTGGCAAAACCGATGAATGAAATAACGAGAACGTCATTTTCTGAATTAACGGTGATGGT
>DJFR01000046.1:2776-6973 GCA_002432545.1 Flammeovirgaceae bacterium UBA5867
CCTTAACCGTACCCGATACAGTAATGGGATCAGGTATGGAGTGAGTGTCGGAATCACTTTTACCTGCATCTTCGCGCTCGGGATTTACCGGGCGAAGTACAATACGTTTACCAACAACTTTATAGTTTACATCCGGCCCCAGTAAGGTAGCCAGTACTTCTTCCAGTTTTGCATCTTTCACGTGAAGTGTAACACGTTTCTGATCTTCTACCAGCTCAGGACTATAAGCAAATTTTACTTTAGCCTGCTCGCTGATCTTGATGAGCGCCTGTTGAAAGTCTTCGCTCTCAACATCCAGGGTTATTTTTTTATCCAGCACCTTCTGTCCCATAGTGTCCACTGCATACACGAACGCTACGGAGAAGGTTGTCAGGAGAATATGAATCAATGTAACTCTCATAAGAAACAATAATGTTTCTTGAACCGGTTTAGGTTTATTCATAAATTGAAATGTTTTTGTTTTGAACAAGGGCAAAAACTATAGGCTGCATGATCTCCATCATGCCACCTGGAAAAGGGCTGGTGATGCTCGTAACATCATCGGCCTCTTTTTTTATATGTATTCTGTAGGCTTATATCATAGGCGCATCCAGGTTAGGGTTTAACATCATTTTTCTCACAGCCATTGGATTCAATCACGATGGTGGCTCCCTCCATGGCATAGTGGGCGCCCAGTGCATTACAGATTACTTCAAGCTGATCGTACAAACCTTCTTCATCCATTATATCCGTAGTAAGCGTGCAGTTTGCCAGCATGGCTTCACTATATTTTATCTCTACACCATAGCTTTCACTCAGGGCCTTGAGCAGGTTTACTACTTTTATATTGGTATAGTAATTTTTATTTACCGATGGCGGTTTAATCACGCTCGGCTTGTCAACAATTTTCTTTACTACGCTCTGGTGCCTGCGATCATACACTGCCTGTAAATTGGGCGTAAGCGTAACCTCCTGGATCTTCTCCTCACGGGCATCCGGTTTTGCAAATACAGATACTTTACCTGTTGTTACGGCTACTATAATTTCTTTCGACTGCTGATGTGCTTTGATGCGAAAGCTTGTACCCAACACTTTCGTTGTTACTTCACTGGTATATACCAGGAAGGGATGTTTGGCATCTTTCGCGATCTCAAAGAATGCTTCACCGGAAAGACATATTTCACGTTTATCACCAAACTGTTTTGGATACTGTATTTCACTGCCGGGCTCCAGCGATATTATACTGCCATCGTGAAGTGTAATTTTCTCAACCTCTGTCTTTTCATTGAATATTTTTATCCATCCGTTATCCGGCTGCTTCACAAAAACAGTTTCAGCTTCCTGCTGCGAACGTTGTGTATAAAGCAGTATACCTACCGTTGCAAGCAGTGCGAAGGATGCAGCAGCATACGCGAAAAACTTTCGATACCCTTTTGACTTGGCTGATGACTGCTCGTGACGATCGATCCACATTTGTTCTTTTTCAGGAGCACGGGCATCAAGTATCTTTTTAAAGATCACTTCCGATTTTGACTGTGCCGCAAGATCAGCCGTACGGTGAAGCAACATTTCAGTACGCAGGTCTTCCGATATGGAGTCTTTAATATCATCTTCAAACTGTCCTGAACGAATCATGGCCATCAATGTGGCGCGCTCTTCATCAGAAGCTGTATTATTCAGGTATCGTTGTATGAGGTCGTCCAGGTTGTTCATGTTCGTATTAAAATAGTGGCATCATCTTAATTGTATATATTCTGCCTTCTAATAGGTAAAGAGTACCTGACGAAGGTTGAAGGTGTAGTCGTATTCAAAAAAAATTAAAAATCTTTTTACGGTTTCTTAATCATGAGTGGAAAATATGGATCGGAAACGGCAGTAGCGTACCGCAACACCAGGGTGGTGTTCAAAATTATATCCGGTATAGTATAGAAGTATAGCCTGCGGATTAAAATCCAGTGCGCTATACTTCGTTCGGAACAATGATCAATTTTCGTTACATCACTATCATCTTGAACATGATAAAATGCAACACATAGGTACCCACATGCGGCTGCAGATAATGACGGATAAACTGCAACGCTTTAGCCATGTGTGTTTTTACGGTAAGTCGCGATATATTCAGTTGCTGCGCAATTACTTCATGACTCAGGCCTTCAACTTTCGCCATTTGAAATATTTGCTTTTGTTGCGAGGGCAATAATTTCACAGCCTGCTGCACAAGTTGTTCGTATTGTTTCTCCAGCAGAAAATCGTCACGACTATCATCTACCAGCGTACGCTCCAATGTAAATTTACTTTTCGCGTGTTCTTCGTACGCCAGCTTTCGAAGTGTTTTGTAAGTAAGATTTCGCGCCATGGTAATCAGGTAATACTCCAGGTGAAGTACTTCTGTAAATTCTGTTCGCTTATTCCATAGTGTTGAGAATATTTCCTGAACAATATCTTCCGCCAGCGCAGATGACCGGGTATACCGCTTTGTTACTTTATAAATGCTATGCCAGTAACGATCGTATAGCTGCTTAAAGGCAGATTCGCTTCCGAGGGCTAGCTGCTGTAGCACATCGTTTTCGTGATATGGTGGAAGATGAGCAAGCACAGTTCTTGAATTCATGCCAACGCTACTGAGCTATATATACCGGTACAATTATATACCAATCTGTATACAACAGCTGCCATTGGCTGATAAGACAAATAAAAACCCAAAAAGAAAAGTTGTTGAATAAACGAGACTTCCAACCTCACTATCCCAAACTATATAGCATCAGCTAAACCAATAGTTTATACTACGCTATATATAAAACAACCGTCTGTATATACAATAACTTCCAGTTACCTTCCATCGATTCTGCATAGCACTTGCCATGCGTTTACCTGAAAACAGGGATAGAGTAAAAAGGATATATAGGTTGTTCCTGAAAATTGACTGATTCAAATACCGGCTGAGTATATACTTAAAGTTTTAAAGAGTAGGGCAGGCTGGACCTACCCTACTAACTCAACCAAACCAAATGTACTCTTAAACCTATAACGAGTACACTGAGTATCTTTTTTATAAACCTGCGCATACTGCTTGCAGGTCTGTTTGTAAATATCTGAACCGGTTATAATCCTTTTGCATCTATCTCGATGAAGTACCGCAGAACTTCATTCTTTAGATTAAAAGAAACACAAAGTGTTTATGGAGAATCAGAGGCAATGCCGTTGGCTGCTTCGTTGCCCGGGAAGGCAGCGCAGCAGTGGTGGTAAACATTTTTCATTTTGGTTTTGGTTTGGATGTAAAAACTTTCTTCTGTATGAAAACGCGTCCGGCAAAATATTCCAGCAGCGAAATCATAAGTCCAAAGTAGAATATGAAAGAAATAAAAGCAAGAAAATTTTTAAAATGTGTGCGCACACATTTAATTTGTGTTCGAAAACATTTGCAAACCGCCTTTTTGATAACGATTTCGCACAAAACGGCAATTCTGAATTTTAGAGTATGGTTGATAAGAATATTCGCATTAAAGACATCGCCAAGCTGGCTGGTGTTTCTGTAGGTACGGTAGACCGTGTGTTACACAACCGCGGCAGGGTATCACCGGAAGCTTTGAAGAAAGTGACCGAAGTAATGGAGCAGATCGACTACAAACCAAACCTGATAGCCCGCACGTTGGGCTCGAATAAAAATTACAGAATAGCAGCATTGCTTCCCGATCCGAAGCAAGATCCATATTGGCAACAATCAAACCTGGGTATAACACAGGCGCAAACCGAGTGGGCACAATATGGTATACAGGTAGAATTATTTCTTTTCGACCTGCTGGATAAAAATTCGTTTCAGAAAATGGCGCACGAAGTATATCTCGCGAAACCCGATGGTATATTGATAGCCCCTATATTTTACCACGAAGCGCTTCCGATCTTCGAACTCTTTCGTGAAACGGATATACCGTACGTTCTCTTCAACACCAATATACCGGAAGCTTCTCCGTTAAGCTTTATAGGACAGAACCTGTATCAAAGCGGAAGAGTAGGCGCTGAATTGTTACACTTCGGCATGACAGAATCGGGTACACTGGCTGTGCTGCATATTGATGAAGACATTCACGACTCGGTTCACTTGCTGGAAAAAGAAAAAGGTTTCCGTGAATACTTTAAAGATAAAGGCAAGAGCAACTTTACGATCATCGATTTTATTCTCAATCCAAAAGACCCTTCTTTCAATAAACAACTCGAAGA
>DJFR01000046.1:6979-7741 GCA_002432545.1 Flammeovirgaceae bacterium UBA5867
GGATACGATATACTGGACGAAAATTTAAGATACCTGAAGAGTGGCATCATTGATTTTCTGATCAACCAGAATCCAAAGCGACAAGCATCCTTGGGTATCAGTCATTTGGTAAATCACCTGATGTTCAAGAAAGGAACTCCGGGCACCGATCTTTTTCCGCTGGAAGTGATCACGCAACAAAACGTTGACTCGTACCTGGGCTCNNGTCGGGCCGATTATTCTATTTTTGCAGCGCAATTGCGCTATGAAATTTGAATTAACAGCAAACGACCCGAAGTCATCGGCACGGGCAGGCGTTTTACAAACCGATCACGGTGAAATACAAACACCGATCTTCATGCCTGTGGGCACGGCAGGATCGGTAAAGGCCGTACATCAACGCGAACTGGAGCATGATGTGCAGGCACAGATCATTCTTGGCAACACGTATCATTTATACCTTCGTCCGGGGCTTGGTGTACTGGAGCAAGCCGGTGGTCTCCATAAATTCAACGGATGGAATCATCCTATACTTACCGACAGTGGCGGCTACCAGGTCTATTCACTCGCAGCCAATCGTAAAATTGTTGATGAGGGTGTTACGTTCAAATCACATATAGATGGATCGCGCCATCACTTCACGCCTGAAAATGTAATGGATATACAACGCTCGATTGGTGCCGATATCATTATGGCATTTGATGAGTGTACACCCTATCCATGTGAATATGGTTATGCAAAAAAATCCATGGAGCTCACCCATCAGTGGTTAAAGCGATGTGT
>DJFR01000163.1 GCA_002432545.1 Flammeovirgaceae bacterium UBA5867
TCGTCTGTTTTTCTGCGCAGGTAACTTACCATGTTATACCCGAGCACATAGTGATTAGGTATATTATGTTTATAGGAGCGTAAATATTGTTTGTGATAATTGAACGTGCGGCCTTCCAGTAAATTGGTTTTAAAAACAAGATTGAAGTACGGTATTTTACCGCGACCGCTATGGGTAAATGCAGTCTCGGTTGCTACGGCATCACCTTCCCAAAACCATTGAGGTGCCGCCATCTGCGACATACCGGCCAATGTTGGATTACCGAAGAGATAATAAAACAACCTGTTGAAACCTCGTGTGGCGTGCTGATATTGTACGATATGCCTGTACTCATGCGAAGCCAGCATATCAAGCCAGTCATTTGTACCTATAAAATTATAGTCCTGGGGAGGCATGGTATAAAACTCCGACCTCCTCGGCAGCATGGATACAAACGCGTTGGACACGGATGACTGGTTCTGCAACACCACGGATATTTTTCGCGGCTGTGTGCCCAGCGACTTTGCTTCGGGTGCATGTATATATTCCAGCGTGTTGGCCATGCGTTGCGCCTGCTCATCGAACCCTTCCGGGAAAAGCACTCTGAAATGGGGGGTGTTAACCTGGTACCATTTTAAACCTGTAGGGTTATTTTCAAGTATAGTCTGCGTTTGTGCATGTACTGCTACCGAAAGTATGCCCAATAAAAAAGGGAGTGATATTTTCATCCGGAATAGTTTACCGTATGAAATATGAAACTCCCTTTTGTGAAAAGCAACTATCGTTGCTGAATTATGATCAAACTTACTCGTTGATACGAATCTCGCTGCTTACCACTGCGCTTACCTGAAACAGACCTAACGCTCCGTTTGATATATTAGTACGCGGGTCTGCAGGCGGCTGGGTAAACATACCGCCATCGTTGTTCAGCAGTTTGTCCAGGTCGCGGTAGAAAATAAAGGCATCGCGACTCAGGCTGTATACTTCGGCACGGGCCAGGTCATTTACACTATAGAAGATTGGCAGCGGGAAACCATCGATGTTCTCGCCTACCAGTTCATCATCGGCATAGTATACATCGGTATCTTCATTGTATGTTAACGAATCGTTACGATAGGTTTTGAAAAGATAATAGTCTCTTGTCTCCTTGGGCTCCTTCACAAACATCAACACCTCGTAAAATCTTCCCGGATCCTCCGGGTCTTCGCGCTCATCTTCATCAATACGGTACTCCAGTTTATCAATCGTAGTAATGCGATTTAGTTTATCCTGCGCAGTATAGGTTTGCCCTTCGGCCACAACGGTAAGCGTATACGTGCGATCGATCACACCCGTGAATGGTGTCTGCGGAAGATAGTATCCGGCAGAGTCTGCATGATTGCGTGGGTTGTGTACAAATGTATATTCATTACCCAAATCATCGGCTACCGTTATGGTTGCATCCGTAACGCGTGGCGTTTTACCACTGGCGTAGAAGTTGGTTGACTTGCTCACCTTTACAAACTGGTAGCCGGCCCGGTCGGTAACTTGTCCTTCAATAACAATCTTCGGTGTCGTCTCCTCCAGGTCAAGCACTACCGTTTCTTCACAGGCAGTGAGCGAGAGCAACGAGAGACTATATATCAATGCTTTTTTCATGGACAATGCTTTATAAAATATATTGCTGTTTTGTGTTTTCATGATGCGCTAGAATTTAATGTTATAGGTAACAGACGGCATGAACGGGAAGAGATATACCATGCGTGCCTCTTTCTGTGTACCATCGCCAATAATATCGCCATCACTGTCTTTCTTGGTACGAGTATACACGGTGAATGCATTCTTGCGGCTATATACATTGTATAGCGAGAAAATCCACTGGCCTTTCCACTTGCGTGTTGCATTCTTGCGCGGGTTCAGCGTAGCCGAAAGATCAAGACGGTGGAATGCGGGCAATCTATACCCGTTGCGTTCGCTCACCTGGTCAGGATTATACTCACCATATTCATATTTACCAGACGGTACGGTTGTAGGNNGCGTTCATGTTTACTACATTTCTGCGATCGTAGTTCGCCACATATTCACGTCCCTGGTTCACACCTTCAATCTGGCGCAAGGCTTTTGACCAGGTGTAGCTGGCCATACCGGTAAGACGGCCTTCTTTTTTCGTAACCATAAACTCGGCTCCATATGCCCACGCATCACCTTGTCTGTATTCGGTAACCAGGTCTTTGTTCAACTGGATCTCGGCATTATCAGCGAAGTCTGTTACATGCTGTACATCCTTGTAGTATATCTCCGCAGAAGCTTCGTACATGTTGTCTTTCAGGTTCTGGAAATATCCGAGTGCGATCTGATCAGCGATCTGCGGTTTCAGATAATAACCACTCGGGCTCCACGTATTGAAAGGCAGTGGCACTGTACCCGCTGCTACGAGGTGCGTGTTCTGCACCATGCGGTTATACGACAATTTGATAGACTTGTCATCCGACAAAGAGTAACGAAGTCCGAAGCGTGGCTCGAGATTCACAAAGTTCTTGATGCTCTTCCATGAACCATACTCCAGCGAATCTACACGTGTAGGGTCAGCATTGTCTTTCGGATCGTTGTAGATATATACTTTACCCGGACCCATGCTCTGGAAGATCGATACGCGTAGACCAACATCCATGGTAAGGGCATCGGTAATTCTGCGCTGATTGCTCAGGTATATACCGTGATCAAGTGCATACATTTTATCGAACACCGTTTTCTCGAACATCGATTCCTCTGAATTTGGTTCTATGGTAGCNNGGAGAGAATCGTCTGCCGGTGATGTGATAGCCGAATGTAAATTCATTGTTAACCGTATGGAAGTATGTAAGGTCGTTCTTGACACTAAGCTCCTGCAGGTTGGACGACCACTTGAAGCCTTGTATCGGGTCTTTGATCTCGAACAGATAATCAAAGCTGCTGAGGATTACCGTTGTGTTTGAGAATAACTTTTCGTTGAACAAATGGTTCCAGCGAAATGTACCGGTAGAGTTACCCCATCCAAAACCAACTTCACCATCGGAGAAAGATAATTTATCGCGACCGGTATAGCCTGATACAAAGAAACGGTTCTTGTTATTCGCTCTCCAGTTTACTTTTGCATTCAGGTCGTAGAAGTTAATGCTGTTATCGGTGTTCGCTGCTTTCAGGTATAGCCCGAGGTTAGATGTTCTTCCGGAAAGTATAAAGGAGCTTTTGTCTTTTACGATAGGTGCTTCAATCATCACGCGGCTCGCCATGGAACCTATACCGGCTGTTACACCAAAGCGTTTGTTGTTACCATCGATGGTGCGTACTTCCAGAATGGAAGATAAACGGCCACCGAACCGTGAAGGTATACCACCTTTATATAGTTCAGATTCTTTAATAACATCGGCATTGAAAACCGATACCATACCACCGAGGTGAGAAGCATCATATATAGGAGCTTCATCGATAAGGATAAGATTTTGATCGCCACCACCTCCTCGTACGAAGAATGAGGATGTACCTTCACCGGCAGATATAACACCGGGTAGCGCCTGCACATTTTTAATGATATCCACTTCACCAAACAGCGTAGGTAATTTTTTTACCTGGCTTATATTCAGTGTATTTTTACTCATCTGTACTGCGATCACATTTTCATCAAGTGGTCGTTCAGATATTTCCACTTCGTTCATGATCTGTGCTTCGCCACCCAACTCTATATTTCTGGATACATCGGCATCGAGTGTAACGGTAACGTTCTGCGAAGAGTATCCTACAAAAGTATATTGTACTTCATATGTCCCTTTGGGAACCGTGATGGAATAAAAGCCATACGCATTGGTAGCAGTGCCCGCCTTTAACTGCGGAATGTAAACGGTTACTCCGATAAGTTCTTCTCCGTTATCAGCATCCTTTATGTAACCATTCAGGGTTACTTTCTCCTGCGATCGCGCCATGGTGCTTACCAGGGCTAAAGTCACAACAACTAAAAATCGAATCATCTGTGCTTGGGGTTTCGTATATGTAATTTGGGTTCAAGACAATCACATGGTTGTTACCCCCTATTGCCAGATAAAAAAAATATAAAACATGCTGAACATGTGTGAACAAAGTGGGGCAAGCTTTCTTTGACGAGAAAAGAAAATATTTGTTGCCTTATCGTGAAGAAATTATTGTTAATACCTTTACAACAATTTTAAGACTCCTGTATTCAATCATAATCACGACAACGTATGTTCAGAAAGCTCAGAGATTTGTATCGGGAATATAAACCGTATGTGCGGGTAGACCTGATCATGTATGCTTCACTGATCCTGATGATCATCCTGTACTTTATCATCAGCACCGTGCTGGACTAACACGGCCGGCAACAATAAACGTATATAGTACACGTCACCAAAACGGAGACCTTCTTAGTTATACATGAAGAGAATGATAAACAGTGATTTCTTGCCTGATATACTATAGCAGTATCTCGCCAACGTTATCCTTTATTTTACCGGCCAGTTCATCCGTGGGTAAATCATTTATATCACGGCCAAACGGATCTTCGATCTCTTCTGCGATCAACTCCACGCTCAACAATACATACGATACGAGTAATACCGTTGGTATCGTAAAGTATTCGAACGTTGTTACGAAGCCGAACGGAAGTGTAAAGATGTATATGAAAATAAATTTTTTGATGAACATGGAGTACGAATATGGAATGGGTGTATTCTTGATTCGCTCGCACGCTCCCATCAGGTCTATAAAGTCCTTCAGTTCCTTATCGAGATTGATCAACTGATCGCCTGTGATCTTGTTTGCTTTATAGAGTTGATTTACTTTGGCGTATAGCAGTGCCGATACACGGTTGGGTTTATGCTTCACAGATTTCAGTTGTTCGAGTAAAGTACCATCTACGTCTTCAAGCTCTGAAAGTTGAACACCCGTACGCAGGTGTTCCTTCGTAGCGTATACAAAGTTCGGTATCATCTTCGCGAACCAGTCGCGGTCTTCATGATTCTCTTTACTTATATAGGCATTCAGTTTCAGCGCAAAGTTACGCGTGCTGTTTACCACACCGCCCCACAATCTTCTTCCCTCCCACCAGCGATCGTACGCAGAGTTGGTTCGGAACACAAGGAACAAACCGAGTACAATACCTAATAAGGAGTGTACGGTTGTTGTTACCGGAAAATCACTGGGCTTAAGCTTGAGGTAGCTCACTACGATATAGCATACAATCGTTGTAAATACCACCATGAAAATAATTACCGGCAACATAGTCCGTAACACGTGACGACTATACGAATGAAGAATGAGCGCCATCCAGGTTTTCGGATTGTATTTGATCATAAGGTGCTAAACGATTTTCAGGCCGCTAATTAACTCCAAGAAATATTCTTATGCAAAGCCAACCCGCGCGAACGGTTTGCGTTATTAAATTCAATTCAATATCTTTATAATATCATTTTAATATCAAACTTATGAGTAAGGAAAAAGACTTTACACCGTTATCGGGGTATATGATGCTGTCCATTGCAATCTTCCTGGTGCTGCTAAGCTTCCTGTTAATGGCATCGCATAGCCCTGCGTATATTCTGACACTCGGAATTGTTTTTGTGATGTCGCCCGGCTTTTTCTTTCTGAACCCGAACAGCTCCATGGTTATGGTTTTGTTTGGCGAGTATCATGGCACGCTCAAGAAAAATGGTTTTCACTGGGCAAACCCGTTGCTCACCAAAAAAGCCGTGTCGCTGCGTGCACGCAATTTTGATAGTGATAAGATCAAGGTAAATGATAAAGTGGGGAACCCGATCCAGATCAGCGTGATCCTGGTGTGGCAGGTACGCGATACATTCAAAGCTTTATTTGAAGTGGACAACTACGAGTCGTTTGTAAAACTGCAGAGTGATTCAGCCGTACGCGGACTTGCCGGGCAATATGCATACGACAATTTTGATAATGAACATGAACTTACACTTCGCTCCGGTCACGATGAAATAAACCATGCACTGGAAGAGAACTTACGGAATCGTTTAGATATAGCCGGTATACAGGTTATTGAAGCGCGTATAGGTTCACTCTCTTATGCCCCTGAAATTGCCGGTGCCATGCTGCGCAGACAGCAGGCTTCTGCTGTCGTATCAGCCCGCTTTAAAATTGTAGAAGGTGCTGTGAGCATGGTACAGATGGCACTCGATCAACTTTCGAAACAACAGATTGTAGAACTGGATGAAGAACGCAAGGCAGCCATGGTGAGTAACCTGATGGTGGTACTCTGTTCTGATAAAGATGTAAACCCGGTGGTAAATGCCGGAACGCTCAATCATTGATCTGCATAAATAGTGTATGAGCCGGCGATACTTTGAAGAAATCCAGTTATTCAGAGAAAACCTGTGGGTATGGTATATATTTGCGGCATTCTCGATGCTGTTGATGATACCACTGCTCTATGGTATGTACCAGCAACTGGCACTTGGTGAGCCGTGGGGCGACAAACCTCTATCCGACAACGGACTGGCTATGCTGTTTTTATTCTCGCTTGCCAGCTGGCTCCTGGTGATGTGGATCCTATATTCCGTGCGGCTCGAAGTATATATTGATGACGAAGGTCTTCATTACTCCTTCTTCCCGCACAGCGCTGCGTGGAAAGTGATTGCCAAAAATCAGATTGTTTCGTACGAAGTGCGTCAAACGAGAAATTTGTTTGAGATGGGTGGCATCGGCTATCATCGAAACCGATTCAGGAAAACGCGGAGCATGACCATTCGCGGATCAAAACATATCCGGCTTATATTGCCGGGCAATAGCAAGTTGCTGATCGGCACACAAAAACCAGAAGAATTCGACCGGGCCCTGAGGCGCCTGTTGTCCAATCATTTAACAGAATAGCATGGCGCAGAAAAAACCTTTTGTACTGAGGCTCGATCCGGAAGTTTTAAAAGCTGTTGAAAAGTGGGCTGCAGACGAATTTCGCAGTACAAACGGACAGCTCGAATGGATCATCAGTAAAGCGTTGAAAGACGCGAACCGATTGAAATCAAAAAGTTAAACTTCATGTGATAAATCCTGTTATATTTCGATTTCGTAGATTTTCAATTCAAAGAACAATAACCTCACCTCACACCAAGTTTGTATCTAACAGCTTTTAACATCCCTATGAAAACTTTTGGCATTATACACATCATCCTGTTTTTCGTTCTGATGCTGGTTTACCAGTGTATGTCTGCGCAAGACTTCGCGGTAACTACAAAGGGCGATACCATTACCGGATCCATTAAGCCTCTCACGTTTGGTCCTGATAAAAAAGTACAGGTAACAGGCGCTGATAAAAAGAAAACCATTATTCCTATTTTCCAGGTGAAAGCATATTCACTCAAAGGTGAAACCTATCAGCCTGTAAAAGGTCCTTCGGGATATACTTTCATGAAGCTGCTCAAAGCCGGGTATGTATCTTTATTCGCATTTCAATTAGAGAANNCCGAACCTGAGCTTCAAGAAAATTACATCGCGTTTCTTTTCAGATTGTCCGGTGGTTGAGACGAAGATCGATGACGGAACGTACGGCAAGAAAGATCTTGATACGATCATTGACGAATACAATGCATGCATTAACGGAAGAACAGCCGAGCATACACAAGCTATAGCAACACGTACCGAGCAGGTAAAGAAGATCAGCTCGTGGGATACACTCGAAGAGAAAGTAAAAGCGCTTTCGGATTTCGATGGTAAAGCAAATGCACTCGAAATGATTGGCGAAATCAAAAACAAGATTTCAAAATCAGAAAAGGTACCGAACTTTTTAATCAACGGATTGAAAGGTACGATCACACAACCTGAACTTCAGGGCGACCTGGAGGCTGCTCTGAAAGATCTGAATCAATAATATATACTATACCCGGAGTTTACGCTTTGCTCACGCAAATTGCTCCGGGTATTTTTTTCCGATTAATATTTCTCTTCGCTCCGTGCTTCGGTAAAATTTTCCTGCTTTACTTCGCGAAGCATTTCAAGTTATATGGATTATAAGAAGGCCGGCACTTTTTTAAAGAAAGCATTTGTTATACTTTTCTTTGCACAGCTCTTTTACATTGTTTTGTTAAAGTGGGTTGATCCTCCTATTACCATAACACAACTGGTAAGCTGGGTAAGTGGCTATGGTCTCAAGCGTGACTATATATCGTGGAAAGAAATGTCAACGAATCCTCCGCTGGCCGTGATGTCATCGGAAGATCAATTGTTCCCGGTACACAACGGTTTCGACTGGAAGAGTATAGAAAAAGCAATTGAGTATAACGATCGTAAAAAAGCTTCGATCATCCGCGGTGGTTCTACCATCAGTCAGCAGGTTGCCAAAAATGTATTTCTATGGCAAGGCCGCAGTTGGACACGCAAGGGATTTGAAGCATACTTTACCTTTATGATCGAAAAGATCTGGGGTAAGAAGCGCATCCTGGAAGTATATCTGAATGTATCAGAGATGGGCCGTGGTGTATTTGGCATCGAGGCGGCTTCACACTACTATTTTAAAAAATCGGCACGCAGACTTACGCAACGCGAAGCGGCACTCATTGCTGCATGTTTGCCCAGTCCTAAAAAGTATATGGTCAATCCACCCTCTGCCTATATGGACAGACGCGCCACGTGGATCATCTCACAAATGAATTACCTGCGCAACGATGATGATATCGATGCACTGCTGAAAGGTATTTCAATAAAAAAAGATAACGGCTATAAACATTAATTCCGGTTCAGGTTTGCGTCTCCGTAATCGGATGAAATCCATGCTATAAACGATGTGGAAAATGGTTGACTGCCATTGATTTAGGAAGTGATTCACAGCGATCACAAAATTAACGCGCACTCGCGCGATGGGCGTAAGCCCGCGTTACTCTTTTCCTTATCTTTGCGGCTTGATTCTTTGAGAACAACATGATTGCAGCAAATAACATCTCTCTTCAGTTTGGCAAGCGCGTACTTTTTGACGAAGTGAACATCAAATTCACTCCGGGTAACTGTTACGGTGTGATCGGTGCGAATGGTGCCGGTAAATCTACATTTTTGAAAATACTCGCTGGCGATATTGATCCGACCCGCGGAAATATCAGCATTGAACCTGGCAAACGTATGACGGTACTTCGCCAGAATCACCATGAGTATGATGAAACACCTGTGCTGGATACGGTGATGATGGGACACGCCAACCTATGGAAGATCATGCAGGAGAAAGATGCCATTTATGCCAAGCCTGATTTTTCAGAAGAAGATGGTGTACGTGCCTCTGAGCTTGAAGCAGAATTTGCCGAGATGGATGGATGGAATGCACAGTCGGATGCTGCGGCACTTTTGAGCGGCCTCGGTATAGCAGAAGAAGAGCATTACAAACTGCTGAAAGAATTAAGCGGTAACCAGAAAGTACGCGTGCTCCTGGCGCAAGCACTTTTCGGCAACCCGGATATACTCATCCTCGATGAACCTACCAACGATCTTGACATCCATACGATCACATGGCTGGAAGACTTCCTGCTGGAGTTCAAGAATATAGTGATCGTTGTATCTCACGACCGTCACTTCCTGGATACGGTTTGTACGCACATCGTTGATATAGATTTCAGCGCAATCAAATTATATACCGGTAACTATTCATTCTGGTATCAGTCAAGCCAGTTGGCATTGCAGCAACGTTCATCGGCTAACAAGAAAGCGGAAGACAAGAAAAAAGAATTACAGGAGTTCATCGCGCGCTTCAGCGCGAATGCTTCCAAATCAAGACAAGCAACAAGCCGCAGAAAATTACTCGAGAAGATTAACGTAGATGATATCCAGCCTTCTACAAGAAGATATCCTGCCATTATATACCAGCAGAAACGAACTGCCGGTGATCAGATTCTGCAAATCGAGAACCTGAGCTATTCACTCAATGGCACTCCGTTATTCAAGAACCTCGACCTCTATGTAAATAAAGGTGATAAGATTGCTGTGTTGAGCAATGAAAGTCTCGCGATCACTTCCTTATTCCAGATACTGGCCGGTGAGTTGAAACCTGATTCGGGTGAATTCAAATTCGGACAGACCATTACCACTGCATATTTACCAAACAACAACGAAAAATATTTTCAGTCGAATGATAACCTCATTGACTGGCTTCGTCAGTTTGCTGAAGAAGAGAACAAGGATGAAGTATATATTCGCGGCTTCCTCGGTAAAATGCTATTCTCCGGTGAAGAAGTATTCAAGAAGTGTAATGTACTTTCCGGAGGTGAAAAGATGCGCTGCATGATTTCACGCATGATGCTGGCCGGTGCGAACGTGTTGATCCTCGATGAGCCAACCAACCACCTGGATCTTNNTCGATCACAGCATTCAACAACGCATTGAAAGATTTCCCGGGTACCATTCTGTTTACTTCGCATGACCACGAGTTTACACAGACTGTAGCAAACCGTATTGTAGAAATTACACCGAATGGCTTTATCGATAAACTGATGAGTTACGATGAGTATATCGAAAGCGATAAGGTAGCACAACAAAAAGAAGCACTGTACGCCTAAGCGTACAAGTGCTTCCCTCTCCTCCTACTCATACCGTAGACTCTTTACCGGATTGTTCGCTGCTACTTTCAGCGAATGATACGAGATGGTAAGCATCGATATAGCGAGGCATATCAATGCTGCAATTACCAGTGTTATATATCCTACTTCCACGTGATAGGCGTAGCTCTCCAGCCACTGGCTCATAATATACCAGCCCAACGGACAGCCTATACACGAAGCAATCACGACAAGCAAAGCGAACTCTTTACCAACAAGCTGAACAAGCCCTGGCACGGTGGCACCCAATGCTTTGCGTATACCCAGCTCTTTGGTTCTGCGCTCTGCAGAAAATGCGGAGAGCCCAAAGAGACCGAGACACGATATAAAAATTGAAAGTATAGCCAGTGTGTTGAACACTTTACCGCGTTGTCCTTCGGCTTTATAGAACTCCTCCCAGTCCTGATTAAGGAAAGTATATTTGAACGGAAAAGCGGGTGCATATTCTTTCCAGAGTTTTTCTACCGAGTTGATGGCTGATTCTGTTTGACCAGCTTTCGCTCGCACCAGCAAACAATTTCGCCAGCCTCCGTTTACGCGCATCACCAACGGCTCTATCGGACTGTGCAGGGAACCGAAATTGAAATCTTTCACAACCCCTATAATTTTACCTTTCTTCTCCCACATCGTCAGATCCTGCCCGGCAGTTCCGTTCTTAAAACCAAATTTAGCGGCAGCCTTTTCGTTTACTATATAATTACTTGTATCGGTTATCAGGTTTCGATCGAATGGTCTGCCTTCCAGCATTTCCATTTTCATAGTCTGAATGAAATCATAATCAACATCCATGTTTGAAAAGAGAATGCGTTCATCCTGATCTTTACCTTCCCATTGTAAACCATACGTTGAGTTACCTACATCGATTGGCAACTGACTTGACGAAGTAACGGCCTCTATACCGGGCATTGCCGCGAGCCTGCTGCGGAATGTCTCATACTTCTGTGGTATATCTCCTTCCAGCCAAACCGAAAATAAATTCTCGCGCTCAAACCCTATATCACGGTTCTGCATAAAGTCCATTTGTCTGAATACAACAGCCGTGCTGATGATCAGAATAATGGAAAGTGAAAACTGCACCACTACCAGTGCCTTGCGAAATACAGCAGCCCTGCTTCCGCTCTTCAATTGTCCTTTTAATACCTGCGCGGGTTTAAATTCAGAGATGAACAGAGCCGGGTAACTTCCGGCTACAAATGCTGTCGCTATAATTATACCGCAGAAGATGAGTAACGTTTTTATGTCAAGCATATTCAGGCTGAGTGCCTTGCCGGTAATCTCGTTGAACATGGGTATAAGAATCAGCGCCAGCAAGAATGCAATTACTGCGGATAGGCACACCGTTAGAAACGACTCGCCCATAAACTGGCGGAAGAGCTGATGCGGCACGGCCCCAATTACTTTACGTAAACCAACTTCTTTAGCACGTTTGGTTGCCTGGGCTGTAGAGAGGTTCATAAAGTTTATACAGGCTATAATCAGCACGAAGATGGCCACAATGAAAAATATCTTTACATACTCAATGCGTCCGCCATCCAGCACACCGTTTTCGTATTGATTATATAGATATGATTCATTGAACGGTTGAACGAACAACTCCACATTCGATTCTTTCTCGTGCTCTTTGATTTCATATTTAAACTTCTTCGCGAAGTCTTCTTCGTTGGTGCCCTCCGCCAGGAGTAAAAATGTACGTACGTTGTTATTACCCCAGTCGTCAAGCCAGCTTTTGTTCTCATCCATAAATACCTGGAACGGCAACAGGTATTCAAATTGTATCGATGAGTTCTTGGGTATATCTTTTACAATACCGGTAACAGTATAGGCTGTCTTTGTATTCAGCGTGAGTATTTTTCCCAGCGGGTCGTTCTCACCAAAGTATTTTTTAGCAAGCTTCTCGCTGATCACGATCGAGTTCTTCTCCTTCAGCGCAGTGTTTACATCACCGGCTACAAACGGAAATGAAAACATCTCTATAAAATCCTGATCCACGTAAAATCCCTGCTCGAAGAAAGATTTATCTTCATATTGAAACAGGTAAGTCATCTGCCAGGTCCATCGCGTAGCCTTCTCTATTTCCGGATATTTGTCTTTGATGAAAGGTGCCATCGGGCCGGGCGTAGACATGAAGGTATATATCTTGCCATCGCTATATTTCTGGTTCTCCATTACGCGATACAGGCGATCACCGTTCGTATGAAATTTATCTACACCCAGTTCATCATTAACCCACAAGAATATGAGCAATGCGCTACCAATACCAAAAGCAAGACCGAGTATATTTACCGTAGAGAAAAGCTTATTCCGAAAAATATTACGGATGGCGATGAGCAAATAGTTTTTAATCATGGAGTTTGGGGGTTAACAAAGTCAAAGACAAGCCCTGGCTACAAAGGGTTGCACAGAAGTTACCGGCTTTCTTTTGAAAAGTTACAAATGCACCTCAACTAAATCCAGTCAGGCCGCATTGTATAAATGAAGATAAATAGATGGTTAACCTTTTAAAGGCATCTCAATAAAGAATATAGTGCCCTTCCCGATCTCTGTCTCAAACCAGATACGACCTTTCATCTGCTCGATGGCCTGTCGCGCAATGGCCAGTCCCAGACCCGATCCGGATTTTTTCGTAGTGAAGTGCGGCACAAAGATGCGCTCGGCTACATCAGGTTCTATACCTTTTCCATTATCCTGGAACGCTATAGACGCCATGTTGTCTTTACGCTGCACGGTAACATGCACTACCGATGCTTCACCCGGACGTGCAGCCTGAAACGCATTGAGTATAATATTGGAAAACGTACGGCCGAGTAGTTGTTCATCGCCTAGCACATATAGTTCTTTTATACCATTGCGGAATATAATTTCCCCGGAGTGACTGTGCAGATCAACGGTTCGTCTTAAAAGACCTACCAATTCAACGGATTGGATAACTGGTTCCGGCATTTTTGCAAACGCACTGAATGATGATGCTATATCATTGAGTGTATCGACTTGTGTGAGTAAGGTAGATACCGCTTTGGTTGCTTTCTCCGTAACGTTGTTGCCCGACTGTATATTTCGCTCCAGCTGCTGCAATGTGAGCTTCATGGGTGTAAGCGGGTTCTTGATCTCGTGTGCGACCTGCTGCGCCATTTCGCGCCACGTGCGCTCGCGTTGTGTCTGTTCGAGTTCAGCTTTACTTTCACCCAGATTATAGAGCATCTGGTTATACTCTTTTACCATCAACCCGATTTCGTCATCAGCTTTCCATACCAGCGGCTGATTAGTTTTAGTGAGCGAAGTACGTTTGAGCGACTGCGTGATAAACTCTAGCGGAAACGTCAGCCACTTCGATACAAAGTATGCCAGCACCACCAGCGCTATAAAGATGAGCGCAAATATATTGAGGATGTTGGTGAAGATATTAATCTGTACACGCTCGAGCGAAGCACCCGAACGGAAAAACGGAATAGCTAACACACCGATTACATCACCACTCAGCGGAGACTTCAACGCTGTATAGGCCACAAAGTATTGCAACTTGCCGACCTGCTCTGTATCAATAAACAAATGCTGGCCGTCTCGTATTTTTTGCAGAGCATGTGCGTTAATATAGTCGGAGAGTATTTCGTTTGCTTCAATCATTGGCTGGCTCGTGGCAATCAATACACCTTTCGGACTATATATATTGATGTCGAGGTTATCGAGCTTGGCCATGCTGTTAACCTGACCTTCGAAGAAACTGTTTACATAGTCTGCTCCTGCCCGGGTTACATCGCTTAACCTGCCGGAGATCTGCTCGCCTATCGTTCGCGCTTTACGTAAGTATTCTTCGTTCAGCTGGTTTTGTGACGAACGACTGATAAGCTGCAGGGTAACGACACTTACAATAATGAGCGGCAGAAAGAACGAAAGGTTCAGCAACAATTGAATGCGTGCAGTGAAATATAGTTTATCGCCCCGTATATAGTTTACCAGTCCCTGCACAACAATAAGCACCAGGATGATGGTAAGGCCCGTTACAATAAAAAATGAGAAACTCGATAATTTATAGGTAACGGAAGCGCGTGGCGATGACACTACAGCTACACGGCTGTTTTCATCTTCTACTGCTATATGATCGTAGCCGTTATAAGCTTTACCGGTTGTATGGATAGCAGGATCACCAAACAACGAAGTGTCAAATAACTGATCGTAGTTAAAATCTCCGGAACTATACAATACTTTTTCATTGGCAAATACCGCATAGCTGATATCCTGCTCCCTGAAGAATTGTTTAAAGCGATTGTCCACCAGCAATTCAGGGTATACATTTTCAGGAATGATCTTCTTCAGCGAAAGCTGCAAGACAACATGTGCGGTTATACTGCCGGGTTTTCGTATCGGAATTCTGACGAGGTATTGTTGCGTTACTTCTTCTTCCGGGCTATTGATGAAGTATACATTTTCATACTGCGTTCGGTAGGCTTCCTGGTCGTAGCGCGCTACCAGCTCCGAGAAGCTGGTAGAGGTCAGATCATCTAAAGGTTGCCCGGCAGCGTTGAAAAGAAATATATCTACATCGTATTTGTTAAAATATGCAGGAAGAAAAACCTGTCTTATCTTCTGGCGAATGGCATCAAAGCTCAGGAATAAACTGCTGATCCGTTTCTGAATGAATACATCGCGTGCTACATTCGAGGCGGTCTCTGATAAAAGATATTCACCAAAATCATCGCGATCGATCAGGAAGTTACTGGCAAATCTGAACTGACTCTCAATCTTCTTTTTATGTGTAAAGTATTGAACGGTATAGGCTCCGTTAGCCGCCATAAAGAACAACGTTACAAACAAGTAGGCAAAAGTTGCAAAGCTTAGTCGCTGCAGGCTTTTATACAGCTTCAGGGTATATACCACTGCGCAGTAAAGCAGAATCATAACCAATGATGAAATATACTCCTGTCCCGTAGATTCGTTGATCAGTATATATATACCCGTGGCCGCCACAAACGCCACCAGAATCTTCCCGTAATTATTATTCAGAATGAGTAACCGTATAAAGGCATGCGAAAAGAGAAAAGAACAGATACCGGCAATGATAATCGCAGCAAGTGCTACCATGCGCAGAATATTAACTTCCACGGATTCGGCTATATCCAGTATAATGATCGAGTTGTTCGCGAGTGTCTGGATTACCACGAACGGAAAGAGTGCAGCAAAGAATATACATACTGCCAGAACAATTGAAGCGGGCCATGACCAAACCCTGTGATGCATCAACCACAACAATCCTTTAAAGCGTCTGTAGTGCCTGAATATATAGAAGCAAAGCAAGAGTACTGCGATCTCGTTTAACACAAGGTCGGCCAGCGAAGCATTCAGGGATGATGATGCAAATATCTGCGGATTAAAAAGATCGGATGAGATGAAGCCTGCAGGAAAGTTCAACTCGATCATGACCGTGCGCAAGCCAAGCATGAAGAGATATAGCACTATAAAACCAACTTCCGGGTATTTCAACTGGCGTACTTGTCTATATATCCATACCGTGATCAGGATAAGTCCTATTGTGATCAATAACACCGCGGCAGTAGCGCGCTCGGGAAACAGCAATCGCTCGTTGAGTATACTTACTTTAAATGGACAGTTATCTTTTATACAAACCGGTATACCTACCGTTGCGCTGGCCTCCAGTATAAAAATACTACGGGCCGGGAAGATGCGTGTGTTCCATTCTGTGCTTAGGTAATCGTTGGTGATCGGGTAGCGTTTATACAATGGAATTATACCTACCAGAAATTTCTGTCCGCTGATAGCCCACTTGCGTGCGAGGTAATCGCTGTTGCCGGCCTTGAGCAGTTTGAGTATAAATGGATCGGATACGGACGCAAAGGTTGGTACAAACTTGTTGTCGGTCCAGTAAAGCAGTTCGCCTTTATCGTATAGAAAAAAAGAGAATTGATGGTGATCGCGCGTATACTCGATCGTGTTATTGTCTTCCGATTCCAGAATCGCGATAGCCTGTTGTTCGAGTGCTTCCGTTTCCTGTGTAACGGCTTCCGATAATTTTGCAGCATACAACGGAGGGGATGGACGCTGATAGGCATAGTATGCGGCAACAAAGCCTGCTACCAGAAAAAGTATACCTGCTACAATGAGTCTTGCTTTCCGTTTCAAGATATGATATGCCAGAGATCCGTTTAAAGTTAATGAACCTTATCCGTTAATCGTTGGCAGCAGCCGGAAATCTGCCTGCTACTTTTCTCCCTGATACTTAAGTCCTCCGAAAAGGTATAGATATAGTATCCGGGAAGAGCGATAGTTAACGGGAATAAGAATTACCATGAGAGCAATGAACGTGCCTATATGGAACCATTCTGAGCGTTCCGGAAAGAACAGATAAAATATAATACTCATTACAATCAGCACCGCTACTGTAAAACCATAGCTGACATACATAGCCCCCTGATAGAACCCGGGCTCCGGCTCGAGGCGCACATCACAATGCTGACAGCGTTCGTTGATGATGGTAAACTTCGAAAGATTTGTAGCGGGATATTTAAATACGTAGCCTTTGCGGCAGCGCGGACACCTACCTTGCAACAGCGCTTCCAGATAACTCTTTGCGGGCATTTTTACTTGATTTATACCAAAAATAACCGAGCAGCATCACCGCCAGATAAGGCATTGCCAACAGGTACAGAATGCCTGTGTTAATACCTGCCGCTATGCCCGGATTTCCATTCGAATAATTGTTCTCGAGGGTTGAACGACACATTGCGCATTGCGCCAGTACATCATTCAGGCTCACAAAAAGAACCAGTATTGCTGTTGTTATAACGCGTGTTATCATACCGTATATTCTTTTAAAAATCCATTCCCGTTTACTTTCCATTCAATCAATTACTGATAGTATGGACTGATCATCAGGTATACGATCACTCCTGTTACCGCTACATAGAGCCACAATGGAAATGCAAATTTAGCTAAAGCCCTGTGACGTTCAAAGTTACCGAACCATGCTTTCGAAAAGGTGAACAGCACCAGTGGTATTATCGCAATGGATAACAGTATATGGGTGATGAGGATGAAGAAGTATACATAGCGTATCGCTCCTTCGCCACCATACGGTGTCGAATCGCTCGTCATGTGGTATAGCACATACATTACCAGGAATGCTGCCGACAACAGCATGCATATTTTGATCAATGTCTCGTGCAGCTTCAGCTTTCTGTTCTTTACAGCAATCACAGCAGCCGTTAGTAACACGGCAGTCAGGCCGTTAATCGTTGCATAGATTGGTGGGAGAAATGTGAGATCGTATCCGGGTATTTTTACACCGAACAGAATTGCCACCACTACCGGTATCACGATAGAAACTGCTATAATAAGTTTTCTGTATGGCTCCTTTTGAGGTTGAGCATTGCGTTGCTCCGCATCCAATATTTGCTCCATAAATTCAGTTAGTATTTTTTTAGAATGATTGCTATTTCGGTCAGCAACCGGTCAACTTCTTCGCGATCGTTCATCACGTATTCACCACGGATAGTTCCTCTTCTATCAACCAGAACGAGGTTAAAAGGTTCCTTCAAAAAGAATATACATTGCTTTAGCGAAGTATATTCCGGGTGAGTCTGTTCAATGATCCTCTGGTGGATGGCTTCACCAGCAAACTCCTCATCAATACGGGCGAGTTGTGTTAAAGCTTCTTTGTCTGGTTTACCGAATACAATCAGCGTCAGACTATCTTGTTCCAGCGCCACCGATTTTGCAATGCTATCGGGAATGTGATACGGTATGGACACCGGTGCACATCCGGCCGGCACTTCGGGAGGTATTGTGCTATAGAGAGGCTCTACAGCAAATTCATTTTTACCAAAGAACTTCAGAAACAAAAAGATCAGCACGGGCAGCAGAAATGCCAGAAAAAGAAAAATCACCTTGTTGTCTTTCATAATTTACCGATTGCCCTTCTCTCGAAACAGCACTTTTATATTGAAATAAAAGAGGCTTAAGTTCGCACCTAAGCCTCGCTATATATCTATACGATTACAATGTTATCTGACACTGCTGATAGCCATACCTTCATATAAGAATGCTACAAGCATCCACACGATGAAGACCATCGGAATCAGGATAGACCAGATTAACACTTTTACTTCATAACGCAAGTGCATAAACTCGCCTACGATATAGGCAGCTTTTACGATAGTCATGGTGATGAATATCCAGACACGAAGATCTTTATATTCATGCGGAACGGTAAATGCCACGATAAACTCCAGGATAGTAATGATCAGGAGGATCAAAGCTGTCATCCACAGTTTCTTGATCTTCGCGCGATCCGGAGGCAATACATTTACGTGTACAGTTTCTTGATGAGCGTGTGCCATGTTTATTCTATTAACAGTTAGCGTTTCTTAAATTATACAAGGTAGAAGAAGGTAAATACGAATACCCAAACGAGGTCTACAAAGTGCCAGTATAAACCTACTTTTTCTACCATTTCATAATGGCCTCTTCTCTCATAAACACCCATTACAGTGTTATAGTATATCAGGAAGTTCAAGCACACACCACTGAATACGTGGAAGCCGTGGAAACCTGTAATGAAGAAGAAAAATGCTGCAAAATCAGGAGGACCATATTGGTTATGTACCAGGTTAGCTCCGAAGAATTTTGTTCCTTCTACTACCGCTCTTCCGGTTTCACTTCCGTGGATAAAGTGTGACCACTCCCAAGCCTGGCAACTTAAGAAGGCTGCACCACCGAGGATTGTCCACAACATCCATTTCTCAACCGCTTTACGATCCATGCGATGACCAGCTTCCACTGCCAACACCATGGTAACAGAACTCATGATGAGGATGAAAGTCATGATACCTACGAATACCAGCGGAGCTTCTACACCGTGTAAAAACGGAACGGCTTCAAATACTCTTTCAGGAATTGGCCAGTAGCCAGCAGAAAATTTAAATGCATGTACAGTACCTGTATATACCGGGTGTGCTGAACGCACCAATCCGTATGTAATAAGAAGTGCAGAGAAAGTGAAAGCATCTGACAGCAAGAAGAACCACATCATCAGTTTACCATAACTGGCACCCATTGGTGATACTCCGCCATCCCAAGCGCTCCGTCCCGGAGCTGTTGCTACTGAGGTACTTGCCATTTTAATTTATCGTTATTAGTTCAGTTTTTCTATTCTATCCAGATCAGATCGTTGCTGATCTCATCTTAAAATCCTTCTTTCCATGTTCCTCTCCTACTTATTCAGCAGTAGAAAGACGAACAAATATAGCCAAAGAACATCCAAAAAATGCCAATACGTGGCACACATTTCTATCTGGTTCATGTTTTTGGAATTGACCTTCGACTGAAACACAGCTACTAATACAAAGATCAGAAAAATCACTCCGCTTATTAAGTGAACCGCGTGTGCTCCACTCAATACATACACAAATGAATGGGACACTGGTCCACCGGTAAAGTGTTCCTTCAATTCAATCATCTGGTCATACGCCATAAACTGACCGATGACAAATGCTATACCCAGCACCGTAGTTATACTTAATGCTATCTTCAGTGCTTCAAAGTTGTCTTTGCGTGCCGCTCTTACCGCCCAAATCATAGTTACACTGCTGGCGAGTATAATGCCGGTGTTAACCCAGAACAGATCCGGTACTATAATTTCAGACCACCCCATGTCGCCACGCTTTACTATATATGCGCTCGTCCACGCACCGAAAAGCATAATGACCGTTGCTATGAACAGCCACAGTCCGAACTTCTTCGGATTCATGGCCAGTGGTCGCTTGGCTTCTTCTACTATTTTAATATCAGGTACCATATTGTTTTCCTTCCCTTCTTTATCTGTCAAACTTTATCCAATAAGTATGCAATCTGTACAATCGGTAAGTATAAGAAAGATCCGAACATGATTTTCAACGCGGCCTTTCTGTCACCGGATTTCATCAGGGAGAATGTCTGTGCAAAGAACAATACACCACAGATGGTTGCTACTATAGCCGAGTTAACTCCTGTAATACCAAATGTAGCCGGCAACATTCCGAGTGGAATGAGACACATGGTATAGATCATGATCTGCACAGCGGTGTTCAAATCTTTTTCTCCGCTTGACGGAAGTAATTTGAAACCTGCCTTCTTATAGTCTTCATCTGCAACCCAGGCTATAGCCCAGAAGTGTGGAAACTGCCAGATGAATTGTATACCAAAGATGATTAATGCTTCGTGCGATATAGCACCGGTAGCGGCAGTCCAGCCCAACAGCGGAGGGAGTGCGCCCGGTATAGCTCCAACAAATACAGCGATCGGTCCTACACGTTTCAGCGGAGTATATACAAAACTATATAGTACCATCGAAAGTATAGAGAGTGCTGTTGTTAATGGATTGGTATAGATCAATAACAAACCAACGCCTGCTATAAAGCAAAATGCTGAAACGAGAATCGCTTCGTTTACCGTAACACGATTGGTTGGTAAAGGTCTTGACATGGTACGCGTCATCAGTTTATCAAGATCTTTTTCGATAATCTGATTTACGATAACCGATGATCCGGAAAGAAGAAAGCCTCCGGTAAATACCATAGTGAGTATAAACCAATCAACGCGAGGTGTTGCCAATACAAAACCGAAAGCACATGAAAATGCAACGAGGAATGAAAGTCTGAACTTCAGCAATTCCCAGTATGCTTTGGCCTTTGCTCCTGCAAAAGCTGCGCCCGTAAGATCATGTGTTTGCTCCGCTACCATCAATTCGCTACTACAGATTCTTGTTTTCTATTAAGCTTCAGCAACAACAAAAACTGCACTCCAAAAGTAACGGTGGCGAACAGCAGATGCAGCGGCTGAAGGTAGGGCGGAACAGCGAAGTACGCCATGCCCGCGCCTGTTAAAATGGTGCCCAAAATTAGCACGATTAGAGTAAGGAGGAAAGCTTTTGAGTGCACAGTTTTACGCAAATTGAAGATTAATCCAACATGCAAAACGAATACGATCCATGAGAACGAACGGTGCATTACAAACTCCGCACCGAGGTTCGAAATCCATGCTTCACGAATGGCCCAGGCCGATACGTTGTCTATCGCTTCACGTACTTGTGTACCCAGCAGCGTTTGCACGAGCAATACAGCCATGCACACCATTAACCACCAGAATCCGATTGGTGAATTGATTGTTGTTACATAGCTGCTTCGATGCACAAGGTATACCAGCAACGCTACAATCAGGATCGCCAGGAACATGTGTACAGTAATAGTCCACGGAGTAAGATTTGTTGAGACAACAAAAGATCCAATCCACCCCTGAAAACCTACGAGTAAAAATGTTAGGAATGATATGACGGTAAGTCTTGCTTCAGTTTTCCAGAAGCGAAGTGATGATATAAAAACCGCGAAGATCAAAAAGCCGATCACTACACCCACGATACGATTGACATACTCGATCCAGGTTTTGGTAGGATTGAAATCACTCTCTTCACGAACGGAAGGATCGTTGAGTAATTTCTCTGCGGTATCGGTCATACCAAGTGCGCGGAGATATTTGGCAAACTTGATATTCTTCTTCTCGCGATACTCTGCGTAAATATCTTTATAGTCTGCGGGAAGTTCCGATGCAGATTTTGGTGGCACCCAATTGCCAAAACATTTAGGCCAGTCCGGACATCCCATACCCGAGCCAGTGCTGCGTACAACTCCCCCTACCAGGATCAACAGGTAAACAGCAATAAGGGTTGAGATCGTAAGTCTGCGAAAAGACCGCATGGGCTATAAAAGTTTAAGGTTCCAGACTTCAGATTCAGTTGTTGAAGAGATCAACGCTGAATCTGAAACCTGAAACCTTGAACTGAATTTTATTAGTGTTTATTACCTTCTATAATGATCGCTCCTTCGCCATTGGAAGTCTCAAGCTTGATGAGCTCGTTCTCATGAGGAAGATTCGACTCAGGTGTTTCTGAGAATGGAATGTGCTGCGGAATGAAATCCTCCTTTGCACCAGGCTTGCTATAGTCGTATGGCCAGCGATACACAGATGGTATCTCGCCTACCCAGTTACCGTGACCAGGTTTACGTGGCGTAGTCCACTCCAATGTGTTTGAGTTCCACGGGTTAAGCGGAGCCAGGCGACCGCGCCAGATGCTATAGAAGAAGTTGAACAGGAAGATAAACTGCGCTACAAGTGTTAAGATCGCAGCGACAGACACCAGCATGTTCAGGTCTGCAAAGCCACTGAATGTTTCAAAGTTAGTCCAGGAGTAATATCTTCTTGGGAAACCAGCGATACCGATATAGTGCATCGGGAAGAACACAAGGTATACACCGATGAACGTAATCCAGAAGTGTACTTGTCCAAGTGTTTCATTCATCATTCTACCGAACATTTTCGGGAACCAGTGATATATACCAGCCAGCATACCGAAGAACGAAGCGCTACCCATTACCAAGTGGAAGTGAGCCACTACGAAATATGTATCGTGCAATTGGATATCGATCGCAGAGTTACCCAGGAATATACCTGTGATACCACCTGTTAAGAAGAATGATACAAGACCGATTGAGAACAACATGGCAGGCGTAAACACAATGTTACCTTTCCATAATGTTGTTACATAGTTGAAGATCTTTACCGCTGAAGGTACAGCGATGATAAGCGTCAACAACATGAAGATAGAACCTAAGAACGGGTTCATACCTGTTACGAACATGTGGTGAGCCCACACAATGAACGACAGGATTGCAATGAAGAGCATTGAACCAATCATCGCTTTGTAACCGAAGATAGGCTTGCGTGAATTTGTTGCTATGATCTCTGAAGAAAGTCCTAACGCAGGCAACAATACGATATATACTTCAGGGTGACCGAGGAACCAGAANNATATATATATCAGAGAGGTAGAAGCTGGTACCAAAGCTACGATCGAAGATCAATAACAATGCTGCAGCGAAAAGTACAGGGAATGAAAGTATACCAATGATCGCAGTAAAGAAGAACGCCCAGATAGTAAGTGGCATTCTGGTGAATGACATACCGCGGGTACGCATGTTGATTACTGTCGTGATATAGTTAATGCTACCCAGCAATGAACTTACAATAAACAACGCCATGGCTACCAGCCACAGGGTCATACCCATGCCGGAACCTTTTATAGCCTGAGGTAATGCACTCAATGGAGGATATATAGTCCATCCACCACCTGCAGGACCTGTTTCCAGGAACAACGAAACAAACATGACAACACTGGATAAGAAAAAGAACCAGTATGAAAGCATGTTCATGAAACCAGATGCCATATCGCGGGCACCGATCTGCAATGGAATAAGAAAGTTTGAGAATGTACCGCTCAAGCCTGCTGTCAATACAAAGAACACCATGATAGTTCCGTGCATTGTTACAAGCGCGAGATAGAACTCAGGATCAAGCTTACCCTCCGGAGTGATCCACTCACCCAGTACAGGTTTCAACCAATCCAGGTTCATATCCGGGAAACCGAGCTGAAGACGGAAGATCACCGAAAGTGTTCCTCCCAGCAACGCCCAGAAAATACCTGTGATCAGGAATTGCTTGGCGATGATCTTATGGTCGAGGCTGAAAATATAGGTTGTCCAAAAGTTACCTTCATGATGCTCATCATGCTCGTGGCCGTGATCATCGTGATGGTGTACGTCTTGATGGATGTGAATATCGGTCGTTGCCATGTCTTGATAATTCTTTGATTCAAAAACTTATTCTGTCACTGCTGCTACCCCTGCCCCCGGATCTTTCTGTAGTCCGGCTTTAATCATAGCCGCTTCTTTCAGCTGAGCCGGTACATTTTTAAGGTAATCCGGGTTCTGCTTCAACCAAGCTTCCTGCGAAGCTTTCCAGCGATCATATGATTCTCTGTCTTCTACGATAACCGGCATTCTCATCGAGAAGTGACCTTTACCGCATATCTCTGTACACGCTAACTCGTAATTGAAATTCGGATTGCCTGTCTCAGTTCTCATCTCTTCCGTTGTTTTGGTAGCGATGAATTTAAACTGTGTAGGCATCCCTGGCACGGCATCCATCTTCACGCGGAAGTGTGGCAGGAACACGCTGTGCAATACATCCTTTGCTCTGATCTTCAGAAGAATTTCTTCATCAACCGGGAAGTGAAGTTCCAATGACTTGAAGTCGTCATAAGAATTCTTATCTGACAGATCAAGACCAAATTCGTTTACTGCATCGATCAATTTATAGTTAACCTTTCCAAGTTCTTTATCCTTTGAAGGGTAACGTGCTGTCCAGGCAAATTGCTGTGCAATCACTTCAATTACCTCTGCGTCTTTCGATGCTGGTGCTGTAATATCATTCCATGTGCGAAGGCCCGTAAAGATCAGTACTGCCAATACAATAGCAGGTATGATGGTCCAAGTCAATTCGAGGTAGTGGTTATCCGGGAAGAACTTTGCTTTTCTTCCTTCCTTATAACGATACTGATAAATGAATACGAACATTACAATACTGATGATTGTAAAGGCAATCACCGTAACAGCCATTGTAATCCAAAATAAAGCATCAGTCTCTTTACCATGCTTTGAAGCTATCGGAAGTGTATACTCATCAAAATGGGCATATGAATACCAAAAGAAAGATACAAGCCCCACCACCATGAAGATGATAAAGAGCGTACCGTGAACGCCATTGTTCGCTCCTACGTAACCTTCTTTCTTTCCTTTCGCAATACCTACCAGGGTGCTGATCCGGAAGATCAAAAACAGGATCGCAAGGACCAGAGCAACACCTAGAAAAATAATCAAACTCATCATAGCGCTTTTCTAAATATTAAATGTGGTGATGAAGACTTTCTTGTAACATGGGATCATTCTTTCCAAACAGCGGGAATTTCGAGAGGCTGTTCAGAACAACCAACAGGTATACAGCTGCAAATATCAGTGCTACACCTATCTCCAGGAATCCTATTCCGCCTTCCAATTTCATAACACCAGGTGTTACCATATTGAAGAAATCGAACCAGTGACCTACGATAATGATCGGGCATACTACCTTCAGCATCGAGATCTGACGTTTCGCATCTCTTGTCATGAACAACAGGAATGGAAGTACAAAGTTCAGAATCAGGTTCAGGTAGAATATCCAGCTATATGGACTGGTTCTCATACGCTCATAGAAATATATAGTCTCTTCCGGAATGTTGGCGTAGTAGATCAATAAGAACTGACCAAACCAGATATAGGTCCAGAAGATAGAGAATGCGAAGCAGAATTTACCGAGATCGTGTAAGTGGTTCGCATTAACGATTTTCAGATAGCCTGCAGATTTAAGGTGTGCTACGATCAATGTAATCACAGCCAAACCTGTTACCCACCAGCTCGCGAAAACATACCAGCCAAACATGGTTGAGAACCAGTGTGTATCAATACTCATTACCCAATCCCATGCAGCGATTGAAGAGCTTACACCAAAGAAAATCAGGAACCAGGTTGCCGTTACACGGTTTTTATACCAGTAAGCATTGGTAGCTTCCAGATCTTCGGCAAGCATATTTTTTCTGATTTGCACGAAGAAGTAATACCAAAGACCGAAGAAGATTACCATTCGCGCTATATAGAATAGCGGGAAAGAACCACCAGCCAATGGCCAGAAGAAAAACGGAGCCTTCTTGTTTATAATTTTATCGAACTCAGCACCGTTTGCATCGTAAAGGTAGCTGTGCGTCCAATGGAAAATATCGTGATGTGTGATGAACCAAAGTACCAGCATCAATATACCTGCCACCGGAATCCAGGCACCCATGGCAAGCGGAACACGCTTCACCCCTACTGACCATCCAGCTTGTGCTGCGTATTGAATAGCCACGAAGAACAGACCTATTATACCAAGTCCTGTGAAGAACACATTGTTCATCCAGAGTGTGCTGAATAATCTTTTGATCCACAATGGTTTTTCAGCGTGATGACCTGCTTCTGCATGGGCTGCATGACCTTCTGAAGCCGCGCCATGCTGATCAGCAGATGCTACCAGCTTCTGTGCTTCCGCTACTGCAGCGTGACCGCCCTCATGTGCTGCATCATGATGACCACCGTCATTCATCGCGAACACAAGACCCAAAGCAAAAACTACTATCCCTACGATCAGGAGTATATATAGCTTCTTCTTGGTCTCCGGTCTAAATACATATTGTTCTTCAGCAACTTCTACGTGATGAGCCATTTCAGTTCCGTTATTCGTTAATCGTTATTTGTTATCCGTTAAAGTTCATTATCCAATTGCCCTTGTAGCCTTCAGGCAATTGATAACTGCCATTCTATTTTTGAAGCGTCTTTACATACTTGGCTATCTTCCAGCGATCTTCAGCACTGATCTGTGAACCATGCGCCCACATGAGGCCTTTACCATGGGTGATCACGTGGAAAATATGACCTTCTGATATGTTCTTCAACGCATCCGACTTATAGTCTGGAACACCGTTGTAGTTACCTTTCTGTACACCATCGATCTTAACACCGGCAGCAACTTTACCATCGCCAGCACCTTTCGGTCCGTGGCAATGATCGCAATACATTTCATACAGCGCTTTACCGGAAGCAATAACTTCTGCGGTTGAATCAAGCGGATTCTTCATGTGCGCTGATGCATACGCCAGACTATCTTTACCAATGCGGTAAGGAAGCCATCCGTTTTTATTGCGGCTCACAGTATTGGGAGCTGGCTCACGCATATTCATGCGATTCGGATTGAATTTATTAGAGTTGAAGTATTCAGCATGACCGTCTGGGTAATCGATGGATGTAACCCAACGTCCTGCATCTTCATCTACGATTTGAGTATAGGGTTCATAGGCAACAGAGTGATACATGTTGGGTGCATATTCTGTACCCTGATCTTCACCACCGGCACCGCATGATGTCAACAGCACTGCAGCTGAAAGTCCTACGAACAAGCTTGTTACAAAACGCATGGTCAATATTCTATGATTATTCAAAATTCTTTTCATTTACTTCAGAAGCGCCAGCATCTTTCAGGATACGGGAAATATCGTCTTTGCTTTTTCCACCGTTCAATGCCAGATCGATAGCCATTACGTGTTTATCGTCTGTGCTTCTCACGTCAAACTGACGAGGCCATTTGTATGGTTTCAGATCACTTATGATCATAAAAGTAGCCACCATACCTAGTGCCGACAGAAGAACTGTTAATTCAAATGTCACCGGTATAAAAGGAGGCAGCGATGCATAGTTCTTACCACCAATGATCATTGGCCAGTCATATCCGAGCATCCATATCTGCATGGTTAAAGCAAGGCAGGTACCGGTAAGACCGAACAAGAAAGCAGCTCTTGGAAGACGGGATTTCTTCAATCCCAATGCATCATCTATACCGTGTACAGGGAATGGAGAGAACACATCGTGTATCTTCAAACCATTCGAACGCACTTTGCTTATGCCGTCCAGCAGTACTTCTTCGTTATCAAATACGCCTACTAAAAAGTTTTTATCTGCAGTCATTTCTTCAAGTCTTATTAAGCGTGAACTTTTTCTTCTACATGTGCACTATGACCTACTTTTTCAGAGTCTGATCTTACAATGCTTTTCACCTCTGCCATGTTGATCACCGGGAAGAACTTGGCGAAGAGCAGGAACGCTGTGAAGAACAATCCGAACGTGAATACATATTCACCGATATCATACATTGTCGGGTGGAACTGAGTCCAGCTCGAAGGAATATAGTCGCGGTGCAGTGATGTTACGATGATCACAAAGCGCTCGAACCACATACC
>DJFR01000039.1:0-125 GCA_002432545.1 Flammeovirgaceae bacterium UBA5867
GGTGCGTACATCACCGCGATGATACGGTTAGGTTCATCAAAGTTATCGCGGTGCACATCGTGCACGTGCGCAAATACTGCTTTACGCGGATCGAGGTTTGATGGTTTATCCAGGTTGAACAAGCG
>DJFR01000039.1:148-19327 GCA_002432545.1 Flammeovirgaceae bacterium UBA5867
AGGCGTTGTACAGTAGTAACTGAACTTTCGTCCTCAAAAAATTTGACAGCAGTAACGGTTGTCTCAAAATCAACCTGAACACCTTTTCGTTGAACTTCTGTTGCCAGTGCAAGGTCAAACTCTGCACGCTGTACCTGCCACGTCCAGTTCCAGCCTTTTGAAAACTGATCACTGAAATTGAAGTCTGATATTTTATCTTCCTTTAAAAACTTTGCTCCGGATTTCTGCTGAAAATTCTTTGCCTTGATGGCGTCTAACAATTCTGCATCTTCCAGTACTTCCATGCATCGCGGCAATAAGCTTTCGCCAATAACGAAGCGTGGAAACTTCTCACGCTCTACTACCCTTACACTTAATCCGGCCTTGTGGATCATAGCAGCAGATATACTACCGGCAGGGCCTGCACCAATTACAAGAACGTCAATTTTTTCTTTCATCGCTGACAGTTTCTTTAGTGGATATTTCATCATCGCTCCGTATTAAAGCGATGAATTTATTTTCAGTTTATACTATATATACTATATATTTCGTTATGCCGGTTTGCACACCAGCAGTGTATTACCAACACCCAGCATATCTTTCTGCTCGGCTACTTCAAAGCCTGCTTCCTTAATAAAGCCTTTGAATATATCGGAGTGATACATCTGGCTGTTACCATTCGCCATGGCTGTAAAATAGATAGAGGTTTGCTGCAGTGCAAAAGCTCCCACCTGGAATCGCTGACAATCCCAGAAAGGTTCGAGTATATATACACTTCCGCCCGGATTCAGTGCCTGGCGACAACGCTTCAGGATTGAAATGATCTGCTCATCGGAGAAGCAGTCGAGGAACTGACTCATCCATATAGCATCAAAGCCTTTCGGGAAAGGAAGTTTCTCATCCAGTATATCACTTTCGTGGAAACGGATACGATCACCAAAACCTTTCGCGGTAATATTTTTGTTGGCCATATTTACCTGGCCCGGTAAATCAAAAATGGTTACGACAACATCTTTGTCGTGTTGAAAACATTCCAGCGCCCACTTACCGGTGTTACCGCCTATATCGAGTAACGACTTAGGTTTATGATTGAACACGATCGGCAATACATCGGCAAAAGATGCATCGGAATAATAATGATCAAACGCCAGCCAGCTCTCTCTCACTTTCGGAGGGAAGTGCGCCAGTGCGCGGTATAGCGTTGGCCAGTCACCAAAAACTTTCAGTCCTTCAGGCTTACCATTTTCTATACTCTTGTCCAATGTAAACAACCCCTGATAGCATACATCGTTCATGAAATCGAAGTTCACCTGTGTAAGTTTATCATTCAGAATGAAGGTTGCTGTTTTTGTTACTTTATAAACACCTTCCTTGCAGGTGAGTAAACCTATACCCAGTGCTGCCTCCATCAATACACGCACACCGTACTTGGATACATTTACCTTTTCAACAACCTGCTCCTGCGTAAGGCCTTCAGCATGTTGTTGAATGATTTGCAGTATACCGGTTTCCCGAAGTACACGTGTGGTTTGAAAAACAGCCGGAGCAAACGCTATCCATTGCGCCTTTTCAATTGACTGTAGAGCTGTGAGTTTGTCTTCTTCAAAAAAATTCATAAACAATTTATTGATTAACTTTTTCCACAACAAGTGCGGCATTGCATCCGCCAAAGCCGGAAGCAGTTTTTAAAATTCTTTTTAGTGGTTTCGACTGAAACGCACTGCAAACATTGATCTCTTTCGGAACGCCAAAAGTATCAAATCCACGAGTGGGTATCAATTCGTTCTTCAGGAGACTCTGTATCGTTATAATGGTTTCAATTACACCGGCTGCACCGAGTGTATGGCCGTAATATCCTTTGAGACTGTTGAGAGGAATTGTACTCATGCCTGCATAGTTAAATGCTTTTGCTTCCATCTCATCATTATATATAGTAGCGGTTCCGTGGGCGGACACAAAATCTATATCTGCAGGAGAAAGGGCCGATGTCTCCAGCGCGTAACGAATGGCAAGCGCCAACTCTTCGCCTGTACGCGATGGTCCGGAGATATGATTTGCATCGTTGCTTACACCACTGCCGAGCAAACGAACCTCGGGATTTATACCCAGCGACTTCGGATCTGCCGACAGCACCATTACGCCCGCTGCCTCTCCTAAATTTATACCGGTACGGTTCGCATCAAACGGTTTACAATGATTAGGACTTATTGCCTGCAGGCTTTGAAAACCGGATACTACAAAACGGCTCAATACATCGGCACCGAGTATAACAGCATGATCGTATTGTCCGTTTTCCAGGAAGCGTTTTGCTATAATCAGCGCCAGCACTCCGGATATACAGGCGTTGGATACAACTATATTTCGTTTAAATCCGAATGCACCACCGAGGTATTCAGCAACAGCATGTAAATGTATACGTGGATGATCAGGATGCTCATGGTCGAGCTGATCGATGTTACCTTTCGTAGTAGACAGAATAAAAATTGTTTTATCTGCCGGCAGGGTAAATGTCTTCAGTGCATTTTCCAATGCTTGTATACTGATCTGCTCAAAGCGTGTGCGTTCATTGCCTGGTGTCAATGTATCGATAGCCGATGCCATGAAAGGTTTATCATTCCATGAAGCATTGTTCACCTGCTTCACGCCCGATATACCCTGGCGTATGTTGTTATAGTTCTCTTCGCTGGTAACACCCAACGGAGAAACTATACTATCTGCCACTGTCCATACCGCGCGCGCCATTATACCTCCATCTTGTTTTTCCAGGCTTGAAAAAATTCAGGCACGGTAAGTTGCAGTTGAAAATTCTTGACGTCAACAAATACCTGCATGGTACTGCCTACAGCCACGAGATCGTTGGACACCGACTCGTACATGTTGTAACTGAATTTAAGTTTGGCTGCGTTGGTGGGCTCGTATATAGATTCTACAATAACGGAGTTACCGTATCGAAGCGGTTTCTTGTAATCGCACTGGGCCGAAACCACGGGCACTGCTAATCCATTTTTGTAGAAATCGAGATAAGAAATTCCGTATTTCATTCCGAACGCCTCACGGCCATCTTCAAAGTAACGCAGGTAATGGCCATGCCACACAATGCCGAGCGGGTCGGCCTCATTGAATCGCACGATAACTTCTGTTCGGTAAATAAGCACGCTTTGGGGTATTAAAACAAAAGCACAAAGCTAAAAGCTTATTTGAGAAAACTTTCAGCTTTGTGCCTTCAGAATCTTACTTTTTACAAGATGATCTTACGGGCGATAGTATTTTTTACGCCACATCGGGTATTCTTTCTTTTTGATGCGCTCCACAATCATGAAAAGTGCACCGCCCCAGAAGTTGCGCATACCAAATCCACGCGGTTCTCCGGTTACTCTTTCGGTGAAGAGAATTTCTTTTGTATCAAGTTTGATGAACGTTACCCACAGCGATGCTTCTTCATTCAGCTTGCTGAAACTCTCTACGTTGAACATCATACCGATGCCGGAGAGTCCTTTGAAGTCGTACGATGAAACGATCTCAGCTACACCATCGCGGTTCAGATGTATATAATCTTTCTCAGCGTTAGAGAGCATGGACAATACATCGAGCTGTGCATTGTTATCGAGCGTAGCCTGAATATTTTTTTCGATCTTTTTTTTCTCGATCGCTGCCGCGATATCAAACTTTTCTCCTTCCGTAACGATGAGATTATTCCACGCTTCTATCAAATGACGAATGTCTGATTCGGACCCGAGTTTCTCGCGATCACCAATCAATTTTGCCTGCGAAAAGTCAAGACCAAGCCAGGTGATCTTTGCATCTTCTTTGAATACATCGCTGCGATCCTGGGCAACTGCTATAGAAGCAACAAACACGAGGATAAAGAGGGTTTTGAGTTGTTTCATAGTTTGTATTAAACTTTAGAGTTATAGGTATACACTCGATTATATAGCGTTGGGGGTTTCAATTTTAGCAAAAATTCTCATTTCGCAAGAGCACAGCAATTGTCCATCCTGTTCAACTTTACCTTGTGCTATAGTCAACTCCAGCACCTGGTTAACAATGCGGATGGATGTCGTTATGGTTGAGTTCTCACGCGGAAGTGTATTGATCTTCAAGTCGCGTACAGCCGCTATATATCCGATGGGTACCGGTATATTTTTTTGCTGACATTGATACCCAACATGTACCGCTGCCGTCTGTGCTATATTTTCCACAAGTCCGGGTTCGGCAAAAAATCCATCGGCTACAAATACGTTATCCGGCTCGATCGCCAACTGTGTTACAGCATGTTCATCGCTTACCTCCACCAGGTTGTGGATCATAACAATAGGTTCGCGCTGCGGGATATAGTTTGTAATGTTGGCTTTCGTTGCAAGCATGATGTTTACTTTTTAAAGTTACACGTGCGGTATAGCAGTGACTATTTTTCCCAAAAGTTATAATAATTAAACCACTGTATCGGGTATAGAAATACTTTTTGCTCGAGCTCATCAACAAAAGCCTTCATCAGTTTATCGGTAAATTCCTGCTTGGGCTCATCATCTTTGCGTTCGTAAAGCTCGCTGCCGAAAAAGTGGTAATGTGTAGGAGATTCTTTGAAAGCAAACACAATGGACACCGGTACTTTAAAGCCTGCAGCCAATTGAAACGGCCCCAGTGGAAACATTGCTTTGTCTCTTAGAAAATCCAGTGATTGTGTTTTGTTTCCTTCGAGAAAACGATCGGCATGCAAACAGATCAGTTCATTACGTTGCAATGCCTGACCAATAGCATATACGTGCGAGATGTCGTTCTTGATAACGATCACATTGAAGTTATGACCGCCTGTAACTTCCTGAAGATATTGTTTGATGCGCTCATGCTCGCCATCGAACATGACAACGTTAACACGCGTGTTGAGACGTTTTAATAAATGACCGGCAGCCTCCCAGTTGCCTACGTGGCCACTGAGCAATATACCACCGCGACCACCCTTCACGATGTCGCGAAGATTTTCTTCACCGTCAAAATTATAGGTAAACTTATTCTCTATACCGGCCATGACAATGACCTTGTCCAGTAACGTCTGACCAAAAACGTAGTAGTTACTATATATCTTCAGCAGCGAGGAAAGCTTTCCGTACTTTAACCTCGTTCTGAAATAGGCATAGATATGTTTTGATGAACTCCAGGAGACCAGAAAATAATAACCGGCAACAAACCGTAGTAAAAAGTACGCGGGTTTAACTCCCATGTACTTTATTACATAGACAAATATCCTATAACCTAGTTTGTTCCCCTTCGATTTACCTTGCCATCGCGGCATAGGATCATGAAGTTACTTTCTCTCCTACGCGGCCTGTCACGTAGTCATAGAAGTTCTGAAACGTAACAATGTTCACGAAGTCTTCCGGCTTTACTTTGAAACCGAAGTTACTTTCAATTACCACCACCAGGTCAATGTAGTCGAGGCTATCCAGCTCAAGCGTTTCGCGCAGGTTGGCTTCCGGAACAATTTTGCCGGCCTCTACCTCAAATTCTTCTACTAAAAACCCATTGATTTTTTCAATGATTGCTGTTTGATTCATCGCTATTGCTTCCACTTTTTAACAATTAAGGTCGAGTTTGTTCCTCCGAATCCGAAAGAATTAGACAAAAATACGTCAATATTTTTATTCTGGGCCTTGGTTATAATGTTCAGGCGCGCAGAGTCTTCGTCAGGAGTTTCGAAATTTATATTCGGTGCCATGAATGAATTTTCCATCATCAGCAATGAGTATACAATTTCACTTGCTCCGGCCATCCAGCATTCGTGGCCAGTCATCGATTTGGTAGAACTCACCGGAGTATTCACGTCACCAAACACATCGAATATTGCTTTTGCTTCACTCGCGTCTCCGGCCGGTGTTGAGGTAGCGTGTGCGTTGATATAGTCTATCTCAGAAGCTTTCAGGCCTGAATCTTTCATCGCGATGCGCAATGAACGTGACGGGCCTTGTACGGTAGGGTTGGATATATGTTCACCGTTGGATGAAAAACCATACCCGATCACCTCTCCCAATATTTTGGCGCCTCTGCGTTTAGCAGATTCGAGACTCTCCAGGATTACAGTTGCAGAACCTCCGCTTGGCACCAGGCCATCACGGTTCTTATCAAAAGGTCGGGATGCGGCAGTCGGGTTATTCTCACGAATCGAGAATGCACTAAGCGCATCAAAATTTCCCATTGAATATTTATTCGTCTCCTGTGCACCTCCGCAGATGATGCAGTCTTGCATACCATTCTTGATGAACATGGTAGCGAGACCGATAGCATGCGAACCACTGGCACATGCAGCACTCACGGTAAAATTTATACCCTTTAACCGGAAGATGGTAGCCAGGTTCATATTTACGGTTGAGTTCAGGGACTGGAATACAGAACCTGAGCCGATAAGCATCGTATCTTTTTTCTCGCGGATTATATCCGTTGCTTCAATAACTGGTTGTGCAGAACTGTCGTTACCGAAAATGATACCGATCTCGCGTTGATCGATATAGTCCTGATCCAGACCTGCGCTCTTCAATGCTTCCGTAGTAGACATGAAAGCATATTCTCCCTGTTCCGGAAGCATCACGCGTGCACGTCTGTCGAGTACACCCTTCAGTGAAGGCTTCTCTACTTTACCTGTAAGTCCTGATCGATAACCCATTTCTTTTCGGGCAGGATCCAGCCATATACCAGATTTGCCATCGTAAAGTGATTGAGTTACTTCTGCGAGGTCTTTGCCAATGCAGGAATAGATACCGATGCCCGTAATAACAACTCTATTCATAGAGAGGTCAGGTTTTTAAAAGTTTACCTTCCCGCAGGGGTTGGGTGATATTTTATTTTCGCAAAAATAATTTTTTTAATCCTGATTGCCACCATTAACCCATGTAGTGCTACAAAGATTAGCAGTGATGTACCTTTTTAGATAATAATCTAAGAATAAAGGCCACCGTTGATCGACAATACAGTACCCGTTATATAGGATGCTTTGGGTGATGCAAGAAATACAATTGCTTCTGCCACTTCTTCGGGTTCACCAAACCGTTGCATGGGTATAAGTGCTTTCAGTTCCTGCTCGTTCAGATCCTGCGTCATATCAGTGCGGATAAAACCAGGTGCAACAGCATTTACCGTTATGTTTCTGCGCGCTACTTCCTGCGCCAATGCTTTGGTAGCACCAATCACACCGGCTTTCGCAGCAGAGTAATTCACCTGACCCGGCATACCTTTAATACCCGACAGTGATACCACATTTACAATTCTTCCATAACGTTTCTTCAACATGCTGTTTACTACCAATCGTGTTACATAGAAAAAACCATCGAGGCTTGATCCCAGTACACCGTCCCACTGCTCATCGGTCATCCACATCAGTAATGTATCCTGACGGATACCGGCATTGTTCACCAGGATTTCGATTTGCTTGTCAGCATTCTTCTCCATCCACCCGCCCAACGCAGTGGCTACTTCTTCTTTGTTCGATACATCAAACTTCAGCAGCTCACCGGTAACATTTTTTTCCTGCACAAGCTTTTGCGTGTTCAGTGCTTCCGCTTCGTTGCTCTTGTAGTTGATGAGTATATTATATCCTTGTTCGGCAAGTTTAATGGCGATGGAACGACCGATGCCACGTGAACCTCCTGTAACGAGTGCGTATTTCATTTAACAGTTTTTATAGTGGAAGTAAGACAATGTTTATCAGTTCAACGGAAACGTTGATCCGAGATTTACCAGGTACTTGCGTATAGTCTGTATATCATTATACCGTGGCTTATCTTCCAGCACCGGTCCTACCAGTGCGCGGAATTCTTCGTATACTTTCGTTGTGAACGATGATAAACGTGTATGACATTTCAGATAGTCGATCGCCTGTACAACAGCAAAAAGCTGAATGGTAAGCACATCAAAACTATTATCGATTACACGCTTAGTCATCAGTGCTGCGTTACATCCCATACTAACAATATCCTGGTTGTCATTGTTATTGGAAATACTGTGGAGATACATTGGGAATGATAACGTCTGGTTCTCAGCCGTTGTAGAGGTTGCCATGAACTGCATACCCTGCAAGCCGAAATTCAAACCGAGTGTTCCGAGGTTGATGAACGGGGGAAGTTTCTGGTTGAGTTTATCGTTGAGCAGATAATTCAACTGGCGTTCCGAAAGCATGGTAAGCTTTGTGATAACGATCTTCAGTTTATCCATCGCCAGTGAAACATAGTCACCATGGAAGTTACCACCGTGGTATACCATTTCACGTTCGTGGTCAATTACCGGGTTGTCGTTTGCCGAGTTAACTTCGTCTTCGAGCACACGTTGTACTTCAACCAACGTATCGTATACCGGTCCGAGAATCTGCGGCACGCAACGCAGTGAATAGTACTCCTGCACTTTATCCGTGAATACAGCTTCAACAATCTTTCTATGGTATAAATGTTCCGGACGTTTACGAATCAATTTACTATCTGACAACACGGTACGTATACCAGCCGCGATCTTGGTTTGTCCGTTATGAAGTTTTACGTGATTAAGTTCTTCCGAGAAGTGATCATCAAAAGATTTCATCAACTCATTAGTGATCGCCGAGAGAATGGTAGCACATGAAAGCAGGCGTTTTGCCTGAATGATATTTACCATACCCACACCCGTCATGGCTGAAGTACCGTTCATCAAACCAAGTCCTTCGCGCAAATGAATATCCAACGGCTTGAGACCATTTTCAGAATATACTTCACTGGCCGGACGAAGCTTGCCATCTACCAATACTTCACCTTCGCCTATCAGGTTGAGTGCGAGGTGTGCTAACTGTACCAGGTCACCACTGGCACCTACACCACCGCGTTCAAAAATACATGCGCTGATTTTTTTGTTGAGCAGGTCGCGGATCAGCTCAGCTGTTTCAACATGCACACCGGAAACACCTTGCATCAGACTGTTCAGTCGCGCGAGCATGGTAGCACGTGAAAGCTCTTCCGTGAATGGCTGACCCGAGCCGGCACTGTGGCTGCGGATGAGATTGAACTGAAGCTGACGCTGGTCATCTTCACTTATTTTATATTGAGCCATCGGTCCAAAGCCGGTATTGATACCGTAGATCACTTTGTTCTGCGCATAGGCCTGCAGAAAATCAAAGTTCACTATTACTTTTTCACGGGCTGTATTGTCCAATTCTACTTTACCATTCTGATAAAGTAATTTTTCGAAATCGTCAACAGACAATTTTCTGTTCCCAACAGTGATCATACTAACTAAGATTTAGGCAAAAGTTGCGCAAAATAACAAAACTGAAAGCAAAATTCCCATTTGGTGTATTGTTCTGGTTGTAATTTGTTTAGTCTATCCTCCAAAAAGTGACACTTTATCGACTGTATCGCGAGCAGATAAGGAATCAATAAATGAATAATACTATTTTGATGCCCTCATGGTGAAATGCTGGATCGTAGTCTGTTTTCTGTTCGTTGCAAGTTTTGTATCGGCTCAACCAAAAATTGGATTGACGCTGAGTGGTGGAGGTGCGAAAGGCCTGGCACACATTGGTATACTCGAAGCAATTGACAGTGCGGGACTTAAGGTTGATTACCTGACCGGCACCAGTATGGGCAGCATAATCGGTGCATTGTATGCGGCCGGCTATTCAGGTAAAGAGATCGAGAAAATAGCCCGCACACTCGACTGGGGAATTCTTTTCTCGGGGAAGCCATCGATCAGCAATGTCAACATTGATGAGAAAAATGAATTTGGAAATTATGCGATCGAGATACCGTTCGAAAACGGAAAGTTTAAGATCGCTTCGGGAATTATTGAAGGTCAGGAGATCTGGCTGAAATTCCAGGAGCTGCTGTTGCCGGTTTACGATGTGAAGGACTTCTCCAAGTTTCCGATACCGTTTAAATGTGTCGCGACAGATGTAGGCACAGGCAAAGCAGTGTTACTCGACCAGGGCGAACTGGTTACTGCCATACGATCGAGCATGGCTATACCTTCGGTGTTTACAGCGATTGATTACAACGGCACCAAACTGGTAGACGGTGGTGTAGTGAGAAACTTCCCCGTGCGCGATGCCAAAGCAATGGGTGCAGATATACTCATCGGGGTAAATCTCTCGCAAGGTCTTCGGCCTGCCAAAGAACTCAACAGTGCTATAGATATACTATACCAGATCGGCTTTTATAAAGATGCAGATGATTTTGATCGAGAACGAAAACTCTGTGATATACTGATTGAACCCGATCTGAAAGATTTTTCAGCGGCAAGCTTCAGCAGTGCGGATAGTATTATTGAACGCGGTAAAGATGCCGGCAACAAATATTACCCGGTGTTTAAGCGATTGGCGGATTCGCTCCGACAGATATACCCTAAATATAAAGTTACTGCCAAGCGTTTACCTACTATCAAAAAGATAATGGTAGATGATATGAAAGTGGAAGGTTTACATCACACTACGAAGACTTCGTTTATAAACCGCCTGCATCTGGAAAAGGGCAAAGCTTACGATGGTGTAGAAGTTGCCGATGCTATACGAAGAGTATACGGATCGCAGAACTACAGGCGCATAGCCTATGAGTGGCAACCTACCCAACCCGGTAAAGCCAATCTGAAATTCAATGTAATCGAGCAGCCCCTCACCTATTTCAAAGTTGGTATTCATTACCATACGTTTAGTAATGTGGCACTTATTGCAGCGGTGTCTTCCAAAAACCTGTTGTTCGACCGCTCCAAGACAACGGTGAAAGCGAACATCAGCGAGAACTTTCGTTTTCTCATNNNTTTCCGATCTATGCTGATTTTGAACAAACGCATATATACCGTAGTCGCTATGCCGATTTCGATGCACGCCTGCAACGTACGTTCGGCTTCAGTCAGGCATTGGGTATAGGTGCTTCGCTGGAATATTTTAAAGTAAAGCCGAAGATGCGTGCCGATGTAGCCGCAGAAGCCAGCAACAGTTATCTGACCAACTATATATACTACCAACTCAACACGCTGAACAAACGAAATTTCTCCACACGCGGCTGGAATGTAAAAGGACAATTGGGATGGGTATATGCACAGGAACCACGCAGCATTGCTTTTCAAACCGATTCACTCACGCAATCTGACACAACCAACCTGCATGGCTATGCACAGCTTCATTTTAAAGCCGAAAATTTCAAACCACTTTCAACACGCTTAACCTTACTTACACAATTCAACACGGCTATTAACTTCTCACCGAGAGAAGCCTATCTCAACTTCTTTAATATAGGGGGCATCAACGATTTTATACGAAACCAGGTGCCGTTTACAGGACTTAATGAATATCAACTCACAGCACATAGTGTGGGTGTGTTGATGACTGGACTTCAATATCAAATCTCCAAAAGTTTATATGCTACAGCCCGGATCAACGGAGGAGTATATGATTTTCTGGAAGATGATAACCGAAAGACGAGATACCTTTCCGGCTATGGATTATCCATTGGATACGACTCTGGTATAGGGCCCATCAGTCTCTCTGTCATGTATAGCGATCAGTCGCAGAAAGTGCTCGGCTATGTTAATATTGGTTTTACATTCTGAGTTATAGCGGCCACGGGTCTGTAAATTTTTCACCTGCATGGAAGGCACGCGCTTCGGCATCGGTGAGCACACAGGTATATAATTCATCGCGTACCTGCTGTTCATTCATCTGCGTGCCGATCAGGACAATTTCATTCATACGATCACTCCATTCGGCATCCCACTTCTTACGGATACTTTTTTCATCCTGTATATACGAAGGGTTATGGATACGTTCCTTCTCCGGTATCGATGCCCACCACTTACCATATACTTCTGCCTGTGATGAGCCACCTGCCTGGCTCCACACCAATGCATCGTCAGGTCGTGATGCAATCCAGAATATACCTTTACTTCTCACGATGTTTCCCGGAAATTCAGTTTGTACATAGCGCCAGAAACGCTCGGGGTGAAAAGGTTTGTGCGTACGGAAAACAAACGAGCTGATGCCGTACGCCTCGGTTTCAGGAGTATGTTCGTTGTTCAATTCGCGAATCCATCCTGCAGCCTGCGATGCTTTTTCATACTGAAAAGTGCGCGTATCAAGTATATCGCGCGGATCAATTTTACCGAAAACAGACCGGATAATTTTAGCACCGGGATTGAGCTTGATCAATATACCTTCCAGTAACTTTAGTTCACGGGCTGATACCAGGTCAGTCTTGTTGAGTATAATCACATTTGCAAATTCTATCTGATCAGTAAGCAGGTTTACGATCGTGCGTTGATCCTGTTCATCATCGGTGAGTTTGCGTCTGAGTAATGTGTCGGCACTTCCAAAATCTTTAAAGAAGTTAAACGCATCCACCACAGTAACCATGGTATCAAGTCGTGTGATCGATGACAGATCGTACAACGCATCCCCCGTATCAAAACTAAATGTTTGAGCCACCGGTACAGGTTCTGATATACCCGTGCTTTCAATAAGCAGGTAATCAAATTTCTTCTGCGCTACCAGTTTTTGTACTTCACGTATCAGGTCATCGCGCAGTGTGCAGCAGATGCAGCCATTACTAAGCTCGACAAGTTTTTCTTCCGTTCGCGATAGCTGTACTTCGTTCGCTACCAGCCGTGCATCGATATTTACTTCACTCATATCGTTTACAATTACAGCAACCTTCAATCCCTGGCGATTGTTCAGTACATGGTTCAGTAAGGTAGTTTTACCAGCACCTAAAAAGCCAGACAATACCGTTACCGGAAGCTTCTTCCCCGATTTAAAAAGATTCATCATATAGAAGTATATGTTTTTTGGAACGCTTTACGATTTTTTTTATTTACCGCGAAACCGATGTACCCGCTCGGCAATGGAATCGATCTTTACCTTCAATGCTTTTTGAACAGCCACCATCTCGGTTGCCGTTATACTATAATTTCCGGCAGACTCATGGTGATGATGATGGTCATGATGATCTGCTTCGTTACCGGGTACCTCCACCAAATCTTCCTTCCACGTTTCAATCGCTTCGATATATACTTTAGCGGAATCCTGCAGAGCAGTATCCATTACTAATATCTGTAGACTACCTTCCAGCGTTACAGCAGTTTGTATCGCTTCATTATGAATACCAGCGGCTTCCTTCAACAACGTTGCTTCGTCTTTTCCGCGTGTGCATGCACCCAGCATTACAGCGCCAGTCAATATATAGGGGTATAGCTGCATATTTATTTACCGGTTATCAGTTCAGCATCTTTCAGAATAAAATTCATGTGATCGATATCGCGATCATTCAATTTCAGTATACCTTTTACTGTAATGATCTGATCGGCTTTGAAGCGTGGCGGCTTTATTTTAAAGTATATTTCGGCTACCGATGCAGGACTTGCACCGCCACAGAAAAAACACATCGAGTATGGAAATTTGGACAGGATGATCATGCGATTATCATCCAGATCCATTGGCAGGTAATGCCCTTTGAGCGTAAACTCTTTACCTTCCAGCGCACGAATCTTGCTATCGAAAAATGGATAGAGGTAATACTCGTTCTCTTCTTTGAAGAACTTCTCCGTAAACTTTACCCGCGCGAGTATATCCCAGCCATCATCCGGTAAAGCGGCTTGTCCAAATGATACCTGAACAACCATCATGAGTATTATCGATACCTTTCTCATAAATGCAACAACGTTGCAAATATAAAAACAGAAAAATTAAATGCAACATAGTTGCAAGTATTGTTTTATTCCAAAGGAGGAGTTTAAAGTGATTGAATAAAAGAATGCGTGGCCTCCGCGAGCTCGGGAATGAGTTCAATCTTTTTTGCTTTGAAGCTATGATCGGCTCCTTCGAACGAAATGAGCTTGGCAGCAGAAAGCGATGCCGTTACTTTGTTAATCAGACTCCACTCCGCTAACGCATCTCTTGTTCCCTGCAGAAACAGCATCGGTATAGTAATATCATAAAGATGTTCTGATCGATCTATAGCAGGCTCACCGGCAGGGTGCAATGGAAAACCATAGAAAATTATACCTTTTACGGGAGGGAATGTTTTTTTCGCCAGCAGTTGAGACGTCATGCGACCACCAAATGATTTACCACTCACATACAACGGCAGGGCTGGATAATGTTGTGAGGTATACTCGATAACCTGTTCAATGGTTTTGTGAGCAGTGACAGGTACATCAGGCCGTTTCTTTCCCTTCTCCATATAGGGAAAGTTGAAACGAATTGTACCAACACCCAAGTCAGCCAACGTATGGGCCAGACGCACCATGAAGGTGTGATTCATACCGGCTCCGGCACCATGTGCAAGCGTCATCATCGCTTTACAGGATGCTGGTTCAACTATACTGGCCGACACCGCTCCTATACTTTCGGAAACGGGTATACTGATTGTTTTTTCCTTGATCTTCGGTTTCGTCATACTATATATAGCTTTAGAAGAAACCGATCGTCTGCATCGGCTGGTTATTTACTAACCAATACAGCATCGGTTAAAATGAAATTCACATGATCCAGGTTTTCAGCATTCAGCTTTAATTTACCTTTTACCGTGATCAGGTCATCTACCTGGAATTTACGAGGTTCCTTGGCAAAGTTTACTTCGGCTATCGATTCAGGGCCACCGCCTCCACAAAAGAAACATTGACTCATCGGATATTTAGAGATGATGATATAGGTACCATCTTCCGGAGCAAAGGGAACGTAAAATCCCTGCACGGTGATTTCTTTACCTTCCAGTGCTTTGATATCGGCCGGAAATGTCGGGTAGAAAAGATACTCACCAAGTTTTTCATAGTACTTCGGTTCGAACTTGGTTTTGGCAAACGCCTCCCACATATCAGCCTTTCCCTGTGCCAGTAAACTTCCTGTACAAAGTATAAATGCGCCAAGCAAACAAATCTTCTTCATGGTTCTAATCTTTATATTTCTTCTACGTATACGCTTTTTATTGCCCGCAGAAAATGCAGATTAACGCAGAATTAAATACAAATCTCTTCTGCGTAAATCTGCGTTCTCTGCGGGAGTGTTTTCTAGTTCCCTGCCAATACTTTCGATATATCGGTACGATAAGCTTGTATGGCCGGAATTACTGCACATATCAAACCAAGTAACAAACTTCCGCCCAAAATTATCCATTCCTCCGGGTAGAAAATAAATCCGTTGATACCTGCTTTTTGCGTTTCTTCTACCATGCCGGACAAAAGAACAAGCACACCGTGTCCCGTCAGTAATCCTATAAAACTGCCGAGCATGGTAAGTACACCACCTTCCAGCAAGATGGACACAAATAATTTTGTGCGCGATGCTCCCATCGATCGCATAATGGCCAGGTCGTACCTGCGCTCTTTCAATGAATTATACAGTGCTATAAATATACTCAACCCCGATATAACAATAAGTACATAGGCAAAACCCATCAGTATATCTACGCCTACACCCAGAATAGAAAACAGTCTTGCAGTCTCAAATGCTGGTGATGCGGCCTGCAGACTGCTTTGTGAATTAACCATTCGCGGTAACTGTATAGCACCCATAGGCGAGCGATACTGGATAAGCATGGCGGTAATTTCTTTCAGTGAATCGCCTTTGGCTACCGAAGGAACTAATGGAGAAGGTATAAAATCAGAATCCGCGGCATGTTCATGTTCTGCATGCTCTTCTTCTCCCTCACCATGCTCCTCATGCATCTCCCAAACACTTTCCACATTTGTAAGAATGAGATTGTCCAATACACTGTTGGTTGGTTTAAGTATACCTGTCACGATATATTGATGATCGTTGTGTGTATGTCCGCCATCAGAGAGGCCGTGGGCGCTGGCAAATTTATCACCAATCTTCAGTTGTGTTAAGGTTGCTACATTGGCACCTATCGTTACTTCCAGGTTATTCTTCCACCAGTTGCCCTGTTGTATTTCGGCTTTATATAATTCAGCGTATTTCTGATTTGTACCTATAATTCTGTAAGATTGATAACTATCGCCTAGCGCCAATGGTATAGCATTCTTTACAAGACGATGCTTGGCAAAGCGCTCAGCTTCATTCAGTTTAATATTACCCGTAGGAAAATCAACGTGAAATATATTGCAAAGTATAAGTTGCAGCGGGCTTCCCTTCGCTCCCACTACCAGGTCTATACCGCGCGCGTTCTCGGTAATTTTCTGTTCGAGCTGTTTATTGAAGAGTAATAGTATCGTAATAACGGCTATCCCCAGCGAAAGCAGGAGAATATTTATAGCTGTATTGAGTGGTCTTGCCTTGAGATAATTCCAGACGAGTGTGAAAATAGACATGCTACAATTTTGTTAAAGTATGGTGTACAGAATACAGACTAACCTATATCTATAGCGATGATAATCGAACCTGGTTTGATATTTTATCCTTGAGTCGCTGATCGTGCGTAGCTACCAGCAACGTTGACTGGTGTTGGTTTGCTACATCCAATAAGAGATGTATAACACGTTCGCAGTTTTTGTCGTCCAGCGCAGACGTTGGTTCATCCGCAAAAATAATGGAAGGTTTGTTTAACACTGCGCGAGCAATGGCTACACGTTGCGCCTGCCCGTGACTGAGCTGTGTAACCTGGCTCTTTCGTTTATCGGCTAGTCCTAATCCGGAAAGTACCTCGGCAATTCGTTCACGTTCTATTTTAAGCCCTGCGAGATACGGCGCCATCATCAGATTTTTCTCAACCGACAGTGAACTGATAAGATGGTTGCGTTGAAAAATGAAACCAATGTGTTGTCCGCGAAAACGATCGAGTGACGTTTCAGACAACTGCGACAATTCTGCATCCTCTACTTTAACAGAACCGGAGTAATGACGCAGTAAACCTCCCAGTAAATGAAGCAACGTTGTTTTACCACTGCCCGATTCTCCGAGCAATAAACAATGTTCTCCGCGGGTAACTTTAAAATCAGGAAACCGGATGGTGTTTCCGGCTGTATATTGAAATGAAAGATTCTGAACTGAAATCATGGTATACTGATTGCGTTTCAATTTAGGCGCGATGTCGAAAATAAAAAACCTTCCTGTGATTAACGGAAGGTTATGTTTTTATGGAATCGTTATTCCTGGCTGACTTTCTCTCTTCGATCTTTGTCTTTACTGCCGGCATACAGTTCATACTCCAGCAGGCGACAATCAATTTTGGCGTTGTAAAACTCTATTCTTCTGCGAGCCTTCAGTCCTATTTTTTTAGCCAGATCAAGATTACCGGTAAAGATATAGCCGGTATATCCTTTACATTTCTGTTTCAGAAAATCGCCCATGCGCGCATAGGTTTCTTCGAGTTCCTTTACATCCCCTAATCGTTCACCATACTCAGGGTTAAAGTAAATAATGCCTTCTTTACCTTCCGGTACATCTGTTAAAGCAAAATCACACCGTTTGAACTGAATTACATTTTCGACACCTGCTATACCGGCATTGACTTTGGAAATATTGATAGCATCATCGCTGATGTCGGTAGCCACGATCTGCAAACCCGGCACTTCCTTTACCTGGTCGCGAAGTTTCTGTAACTCGGCTTGATATACCTGTACATCAAAATTCTTCAGGTGCATGAAAGAATAATTACTTCTATATAATCCCGGTCTTCGGTTGGTAGCTTGCAATGCCGCTTCAATGGCTACGGTACCGGAACCACACATCGGGTTGATGAACGGTGCCTGGCGATCCCACTTGGTAGCCATTACCGTTGATGCGGCAAGTGCCTCGAGCATCGGAGCCTTTCCAGGGATTTTTCTATAGCCGTGTTTAGCCAGTGTCTCACCCGAAGTATCGATGAATACTTCTGCGCGATCATCTTTCCAGTATAAATGAATAACAACACCGGTCATATCCGGTCCGGAGTCTGGTCGTACACTCGTTTCTCTGCGCAGCTTATCTACAATGGCATCCTTTACTTTTACATTCACAAACATCTCATTGTTCACCGTGAGCTGATCTACCGTGCAGGTAACTGATATATAGCTTGTGTTGTTAAGTATATTTTCCCACGGCATCCTCACCAGTACATTGTATAATTCTTCCGGATGCTCGGCCCGAAATTCCTTGAGTGAATAATGTACCTGGCTGGCACAACGCAGGTTCAGGTTCAGGCGGATACAATCTTCTACGGTGCCTTCAAGCTCTACTCCGGTTTGAAANNGTTAACCGTTTGTTGCACGTAATAATGATACGACTGCGATCAGAAAAAACATTCATGCTGCAAAGATGCTTGAATAATTTACACCTGCGTTATTGCAGATAACTGATTTCCTTCAGGTCAAATGATTTTACTTCGTGGGTATCACTCCGCTGCACGTTCAGTCTGCCGGCATCATCAATTCCCTGGATAACACCGGAAAAGTTTTCACCATGCGATGCGAACTGATGTGTTTCACCTTTCCAGTACAAGGCATTGAGGTAATTGCTTTTTATTTTAGCATGCGCGTTTTGTCGCAGTTGCAAATAGCGTGCTTCAATTTTTTGCAGTAATTGTTCAAGTTCATCCTGTAAAATATATTCTGTTCCCGTTACTATACTTAACGAAGTTGCTGTGTCGTTAGTAAAGTTCTGCTGATTGATATTAATACCAACACCAGCAACAGAATTTGTAAAGCGTGAACCTTGTATTTGGTTTTCAATCAAGATACCGCAAAGCTTTTTTCTACCGACCATCACATCGTTGGGCCATTTGATGTGACTATTTGAAATTTTCTTTGTTACCAGGTAATCATGTATACCGAGCGAAATAATCATATTCAGGTAAAACTGATCTTTCAAATCAAGGAACACAGGTTTTAGAATGACAGAGAGAGTAAGATTCATTCCCGGCTGTGCTTCCCATGAATTTCCACGTTGGCCGCGGCCCGCAGTTTGATTATTGGTAATTACCACAGTACCTTCCGGTGTTGAAGGCTGCTGGCATAGTTGCAGGGCCAGGGTGTTGGTTGAATGACATTCCGGCACAAAAACTAAGTTGCCGCCCATGAAAAGGGTATTGGCAGGAATTTTATACAAGGTATTTTGTTTAATTTTGAGAGTTAATCTAAAAACGAATATAGTTTAATGGCAAAAAAAAGGAAGGGAGCCAATTCAGAAAAACTGAGTGAAGTGATTGTGAAGGGCATGCAGGAAAAAAAAGCATCGGACATCGTTATCATGGATCTTCGAAAAGTTAAAAATGCAGTGGCCGATTTCTTTATTGTTTGCTCTGGTAATTCTGATAAGCAGCTCGATGCCAT
>DJFR01000039.1:19355-19734 GCA_002432545.1 Flammeovirgaceae bacterium UBA5867
GAACGCTTGTGGGGCGATGCTGAAATCACTGAAATTGATGGCGATTGAACCAAAAGCTTTTTAACTCGTTAATGTTTTGATATTTTTAAATTGATTGAATAAGAAAGTAAGAAATGGCCGACAAGAAAGAAAATAATAAACCGCTGTTACCAACAAAGCCACCGAAAGGTAATTACCAGATCTGGGTAATTATCGCAACGATAGCTGTGATCTTTGGTGTAATGTATTTTAACTCTGCAAGCAGTCTTAAAACTGTCCGCTACGATGACTTCAAAGAGATGGTTAAAAATGGCGATGTACGCAAAGTAGTATTGATACAAAACCAAAAGTTTGTTGAAGTTACACTTACTTCTGCGGCACTGCAGAATGCAAAGTATAA
>DJFR01000039.1:19768-47702 GCA_002432545.1 Flammeovirgaceae bacterium UBA5867
GATACCGAAGATCGTGGTGACTATGTAAGTCAACTTTTCCAATGGGGACTTCTATTCCTGTTGCTTTTCGGATTCTGGATGCTGATGCGCAGAATGACCGGAGGCGGTGGCCCTGGCGGACAGATATTTAATATTGGTAAATCGAAAGCTGCGTTGTTCGATGCTGAGAACAAAGTAAAGATCACATTCGATAATGTAGCGGGTCTCGATGAAGCAAAAGAAGAAGTAAAAGAGATTGTTGACTTCCTGAAGAACCCGGGCAAGTTTACAAAGCTCGGTGGTAAAATTCCAAAGGGTGCTCTTTTGGTGGGCCCTCCCGGTACTGGTAAAACGTTGCTTGCAAAAGCTGTGGCAGGTGAAGCTGGTGTTCCATTCTTCTCTTTATCAGGTTCTGACTTCGTAGAGATGTTTGTGGGTGTAGGCGCTGCGCGTGTTCGCGACCTCTTCAAGCAAGCAAAAGAAAAAGCTCCTTGTATCGTGTTTATAGATGAGATCGATGCTATAGGTCGTTCACGCGGTCGTGGGCAATTACCCGGAGCGAACGATGAACGTGAAAATACATTGAACTCACTGCTCGTGGAGATGGATGGCTTTGCTACCGACTCCGGAGTAATTATACTCGCTGCAACAAACCGTCCGGATGTATTGGACTCTGCGTTACTTCGTCCGGGTCGTTTCGATCGTCAGATCAGTATCGACAAACCGGATATCGTAGGTCGCGAGGCTATATTTAAAGTGCACCTCAAGCCTATCAAACTTGATGCAAGTGTAGATGCTAAAAAACTTTCTGCACAAACTCCTGGATTTGCCGGAGCAGAAATTGCCAACGTATGTAACGAAGCTGCACTTATCGCTGCCCGCAGAGATAAGAAAGCTGTAGATATGCAAGACTTCCAGGATGCTATCGATCGTGTGATCGGTGGTCTGGAAAAGAAAAACAAAATCATTTCTCCGGAAGAGAAGAAGATCGTTGCCTTCCACGAAGCAGGTCACGCAGTAGCGGGCTGGTTCCTCGAGCATGCCGATCCATTGGTAAAAGTAAGTATAGTACCCCGCGGTGTAGCTGCATTGGGTTACGCGCAGTACTTGCCAAAAGAGCAGTTCCTGTATCAGACAGAGCAAATGCTGGATGAAATGTGCATGGCCTTCGGTGGTCGTGCTGCAGAAGATATAGTGTTCGGCAAAATATCAACGGGTGCCCTAAGCGACCTGGAGCGTATCACCAAAATGGCTTACAGCATTGTAACCATCTATGGTATGAACAAAGAGATTGGTAACATGTCGTTCTACGATTCAAAGGCGAACGATTACTCTTTCCAGAAGCCATACTCAGAAGCAACATCCGAGAAGATCGATCGTGAAGTAAAGAACATCATTGACGAAGCATACGAGCGCACTAAGTCTCTGTTGATGCAACATCGTCAGCACCTGGATGTGATCGCGAAAGAACTACTTGAAAAAGAAATTCTGTTCCAGGCTGATCTTGAAAGACTGATCGGAAAGCGTCCGTTCGAAAAGCTGACTACATACCAGCAATTTACCAATGGCCAGGGTAAATATGAGAAGAAGCAACAGGAAGGTGAACAGCCGGGCGTTGATCCTACTCCTACCCTGGAAGGTGATAAGCCTGATGAGTTGGCCAATCAATAGAACTTAAAGAGAATACTCTTATTTTTGGACTCAGGTACTGAAGTGCCTGAGTCTTTTTATTATACCCCGTACGCACGTTTTGCTATGAACAGATCAACGCAATTCTTTTACACCATCGCTATATTTTTAGCTATACATTCCTGTATAAAGCGTTGCACCTCTCTCTGCATTACTGCGTAACCAGCGAAATTATATGCTCGAAAAAATCTCAGACCTGCAGAATAAAAAGATCTTCTTCGCATCAGACTTTCACCTGGGTGTGCCGAATCATGAGGAGAGTGTAGCACGTGAAAGAAGGATCATTGCATGGCTTGACTCTATAAAGAATGAAGCCCATACTATCTATCTGCTGGGCGATATATTTGATTTCTGGTTTGAGTATAAACACGCTATTCCCAAGGGACACATCAGGCTGCAGGGTAAATTAGCCGAGCTGCGTGATGCCGGTATACCGATTGTATTTTTTACCGGTAATCATGATATGTGGATGTTCGATTACTTCCCGAAAGAGCTGGGTATACCGGTATATCGCGATCCGCTGGCATTGGAAGTTGGCTCGCAGCGATTATTAATCGGACACGGTGATGGCTTAGGACCGGGCGACCATACGTATAAAATACTCAAGAAGTTTTTCAACAGCAGTTTCTGTCAATGGATGTTTGCACGTCTCCATCCCAACCTTGGCATTGGTATTGCAAATCGCTGGTCGAAGAGCAGTCGTCTTACCAATATGAAACGCGAAGAAGGATACCAGGGAAATGAGGGTGAATTTTTGTGGGTATATTGTAATGAGATCGAACAAAAACAACATCACGACTATTATATATTCGGACACCGGCATTTACCCCTCGACCTGCCTATTGGTGAACGCAGCCGATATATCAATCTGGGCGAATGGGTAAACTTCAGCACCTACGCTGTATACGATGGCAAAACGGTAGAACTTAAAACATTTGAATTGTGAGGTATATAGTAGCAAACCATCTTCAGCATCCAGCCATACCAGTATATACAAAAGTATATATACTGATACTTGTAGGTATATTGCTATACACAACTGCCTCGGCACAAACCCGAAAAATCAAAACACTGGAGGTGAGCGATACGATTCGCTATGCCGCGGTTGACAGACCCGGTGAATTATATATTGTAACGACTTCCGGGCAGCTTCAGAAATTTGATACCGATGGCCAGCTCGTAGCGCTTCATAAAGACAAACCCGCGCCTACGTTGTTTGATCCGCGTGATGGCAGCAGACTCTTTGCGTTCTTCCGCGAATTACGCCAGTATCAATTTCTCAATCCATCGTTCGAAGCTGTGCAGGCATTTTCCATCGACTCATCGTTTGCTACAGAACCCTGGCTTGCGTGTGTATCGGGGGATCGTAACATCTGGCTATTCGATGTTGCCGACTGGACTCTCAAGAAAATCAATACTACCACGGGTGCCCTATCCGTAGAAGAAGTTGTGGAGACAACGTTACCGAAGCAAAAAACAAACTATACGTTTCTGCGCGAATACCAGGGCTTTGTATTTCTGCTGGATGTAAGTGAAGGCATTCTTATTTTCAATAGTGTTGGTAAACACATTCGTACCATATCAGTAAAAAATCTGAGCTACTTTAATTTCCTGGGTGAAGAACTCTATTACCTGCAAGACGATGCGCTTCATTTCTTTGATCTTTTCACCACAGAGACGCGCGAACAGAAACTTGCTACACCCGGCACCTTTGCGCTTATTACCGATGAACGTTTCTTTCTGATTCGGAAGAGCGCCATTGAAATATACCGGGCACAATAAAAACAGATACGTAGCAAAAACATTTCTGAAACTGTTCACTTTTGAACATATTTGCATCTTCAGAAACGGTAATGTGCCTGAAATGAAACAAAATCGCACATTTCGAAATCTGGCATAAAATTTCTTACTGAAAAGCGTTTCACCTAAATCTATTCTATTGTGAATCCGGAAGGCGGCAAAATTCTAATGATCGATGACGATGAGGATGTACTCCTCGCAGCAAAAATGTTGCTGAAGAAACAAGGTCATCACGTGATCATTGAAAAGAATCCCAAGAAAATTCCTTTTCTACTCCATAATGATACCTACGATGTCATACTGCTCGACATGAACTTCAGCAAAGACATTACCAGTGGTAAAGAAGGCTTCTATTGGCTGGAGCAGATTTTAGGACACGATCCTTCTGCTGTCGTTATACTCATTACAGCGTTTGGCGATGTGGAGATGGCTGTGCGTGCCCTGAAAGCAGGTGCTACTGATTTTATATTGAAGCCATGGCAAAATGAAAAACTCGTTGCCACTATATCTACTGCTATACGCCTGAAGCAATCGTATAATGAAGTAGATAAACTGAAGAAAGCGAAAGAGATGCTGGAAGAACAGATCAGCAGACCTTTCGGTGAAATTATAGGACAGAGTAAAGCTATACAGGAAGTATTTACTTTAATAGATAAGGTTGCCAAGACGGATGCGAACATACTTATACTCGGAGAGAACGGAACGGGTAAAGAATTGATAGCACGCGCTATACATCAACGCTCACTTCGAAAAGACAACAGCTTTGTTTCAGTAGATATGGGTGCTATAACCGAAACGCTTTTTGAAAGCGAACTCTTCGGTCATAAGAAAGGTGCCTTTACGGATGCACGGGAAGATCGCCCGGGAAGATTTGAACTCGCCAACAACGGTACACTCTTCCTCGATGAGATCGGTAACCTGAGCATGAGTCTGCAGAGTAAATTACTCAGCGCACTTCAGTCCAGACAAGTAACGCGTGTAGGTGCTAACCAGGCCATGCCGGTAAATATCCGTCTCATCTGTGCTACCAATATGCCACTGCACAAGATGGTGCAGGAAGGTACTTTCCGTCAGGATTTACTATATCGTATCAATACAGTAGAGCTACATGTACCGCCTCTGGCCGAACGTGTAGAAGATATACCGATGCTGGCGCAACATTACCTGAACTACTACGCCAAGAAATATCACAAGCATGTAACGTCTATAACACCGGAAGCAATTGACAAGCTGAAACGCTATGCATGGCCGGGTAATATACGCGAGTTACAGCATGGTATTGAACGTGCAGTAATCATGACCGACTCGGCAACGTTACAGGAAAGTGATTTTCTATTGAGCCGTACGGTCTCATCCAACTCCAACAGCAATACGTTGAACCTGGATGAAGTAGAAAAAACCGCGATCGTAAAAGCACTGAATATGCACAACGGAAACATTTCAAAAGCTGCCGATGAATTAGGACTCACCCGCGCTTCGCTCTATCGGAGAATGGAGAAGTACGGTATCTGATTCCTGAACATATATATCTTTCAAAATACAAGAAGCCTGGTGATGCGCCAGGCTTTTTTATTGCGTCCTTTATTCCGGATTACACCAGGAAACCCATTAGCGCGTCATTAAAAATAAAAATTATTTACCCATCAGGCGGTTACTATTTTTTTATTCTCCAGATAGGTTATAATGATATTGGCTACCTGTTTAGTTAAACAGTTTCGTCATAGCATTTGTTTAAAAATTGTTGTACATTAAATTGTCCTATGCAAGGGTATAGATTTGCAGGTATCGTTTTCCTCCTAACGTGTATGGTGTCCGCATGCGAGGACAACGGCTATATTATTCCCCTGCATCAAAAAATCAAAGTCTTTGCATGGATGGATGAGTCCACGCGGAAATGCCGCTATAGCACACCGGATTCGGTTGTAACCTGTGCTTTCATCGATGATATCGCCTCCTTTCCGAGCCCTATAAATCCTTCCGAGAAAACAAAAAAGATCTGGCTTTACTATAAAAAGGCGCATGCACTTTCTGAAAACGATTTTGGTGAAGAGGCTATAAAAATTATCAATGAAATACTTCCGGAAACAGAAGACTATAACTTTTTATACGAACGCGCCATCCTCCTCTCCCTGCGGAGTTTTATACACACGAATCATTTCAACGCGCAACTCGCTGCTTACGATGCATACCAGGCCGCTGATATTCTGATGGAGCTGGGTATAACAAAAGAAGCCGCGTCCAAACATCTTTCCATTGCCAACCTGCAGTTTAACACCGGTAATTTTGAAATTGCACTTGAAAATGCGAAGCGCACGGTAGCACTTTATAAACGAAGTCAGGAACTGGGAAGAGAAGATACACTGCGCATTATCAACGCCTATAACACCATGGGCATGTCGTATGTCCACCTCAATCATATTGATAGTGCTGCTCTCAGTTACGGTGCCGGATTACCCCTTACAAAGATGATTAAAAGTGATATATGGGAAGGACTCGTTCTCGGAAATATAGCACGCGTTGATTTTATACGCGGTAATCTCGATGCAGCCATCAGCAAATATACCCAGGAGGCCAATGTGTGCCTCAAATACAAAGAGAATGCCGCGGCAGGCAAAGCCCTCACAGGGTTAGCAGAGGTATATGTAAAGCAAAAACAATATGAGCTCGCCAAACAGTATTACGATAGCGCGTGGCATTTAATGCGGGTGGAACGAAGACCTTCCATCTGGCTCGATTACTTTAAAAGTCTTCACAGCTGGTTTGAACTTACCCATCAGTTTGATTCTGCTCATCTTACTTTTGAAAGATATATAGCCTTGCGCGACTCCGTACAAAGTCCGCAGAGCCAGCAATTGTTACGCTTGCAAAAGCAATTGCAATTTGAAAAACAGCTTGCATTGCTTCGTGCAGAAAATCAATTGAGAAGCAGCGAACTGAATACCAGCAGAATTCTGATCGCGTCTATCCTGGCCGTGCTGATCCTGTTCAGTATACTGCTATATACTATACGCAGGAGTTACCGTAAAACCAGTGCGCTTAATGCCGAACTGGAAAATAAAGTAAAAGCCCGCACAGCAGAACTTGTAAAACTGAACAGCGAACTCGATACATATTTATACCGCGCCTCACATGATGTACGCAGACCTATTCTCAGCATTATCGGACTTGGACAACTTGCGGGATTAACACATGATGAGAATGAGCGCAGATCGATCCAGCAAAAGATTGACGACACCGCGCGCGACATGGATAAAATGCTGTCCAAAATACACATGGCCTATGAGCTTGATAAACTCGAGGGCATCCAGTCGGTTAACATGAAGAACTATATATTGTCGCTGATGGAGCAGTTCAAGGGACTATATCCGGAGATAGCGTTTCATGCCGGCCTGGACGATAACATTATTGTTAACTCCAACATCAGGCTTCTTGACATCATCTTCATTAATATCTTTGAGAACGCCTGTATATTTAATAACCAGATTGACCCGGAGATAACCATTCGCTCTACGCGCGCAAGCGGCTATATTGAGATCTGCTTTAAAGACAACGGCATCGGTATCGAACAAAAATATCTGAAAACTATATTCAACCCGTATACACGGTATAGCGATCGCTCTATTGGCAGCGGCCTGGGCCTGCATCTTGTACAAAAGGCATTGTCCAAATTAAACGGTCACATCGTTGTGGAAAGTACAATCTACCTGGGAACAGAATTCAGAATTACGTTACCGGCCTGCAAGGAAACAACCTCGATGGAACCGGCCTGGGACAGCCGGATTAAATCATTCTAGTAACACACCGTTATAGCGGTGAGACATGTTCACTTACGTTCCAGCCGCTGATGGAGACTAAAGGAGTACCAGCATCATTTTCCGGATCACATTCCAGGTATATAGTACGCTGCCGGCCGGGGGCTATGGATATATAGCTATCGCTATAGAATCGGGGAAACAATCGCTTCCGGATCTGCGGGTTCATCATGGAGATCCGGCTAAAGAATGCGACTATACTTTCAGAGAAATTCGACAGCTTCAACTCTATCTTTCCTTCAAACCAGCGGGCTTCTGCCTGTATACTGGCGGCTTTCGTGTTGTTCAGTCCGGTATAGGTATCGTTGTCAAACGGCAGCCAGTAAAAATTTTCACTTAGTATCTGTTTATCAAGTTCAAGCAATTGCAACTGCAGAAATACACCTTTGCTTTCCGGCAGTGCATTCAGCATACCTCTCAATGCCCAATACTTTCTGGCAGCTGCAGGTTCTATACCAACAAAGACTTGTGAAAGCAATGTGTCTTTTCCGTTCATAGTTTTGAAGAACTATATAAAACTTCTGAGGTACGGCTACAGTATTATAACGCAGCGTGTACACATACAGATACCAGCAACAAAACGGCTCTTATCTTTCAACATCACACCTGTTCAGCACATCAGATTCGCCTGCTATATTTCATTCGGCATGTGCTGAATCAATCGTATACAACATCACCAGTGGTATCTCCGCACATCGGTATTATGAAGGAATGTATCTAAAGTTTGAATCCTCCCGCCCTTCTGAAAGAAGAACAAGGAGGACTCCCAAACCCAACTACGCACAGACGTTACCAAACTGTGTCGTAGCACTGGCCTATAAACGACAGCCGTGTATCATTCTACTCTCTGAACTAAAAAAAATATAAAATTTCTTTTACCTGTAAATAGGCGTGGCAACTGTAAATATTTACAGCATCAACCATGAAAGGATCATCAGCACAACAACTTGCATTTGCTTGCGTAATGAACGTAATGCTTTGAATACAGCATTGTAAACGGATTGAATAGTAATACCGAGCTCGTCAGAAATTTCCTTGTTAGACAACTCCCGGTAATATTTCATGTGCAGTAATTTCTGCTGATGTCCTGATAATGAACTCATGGCTTTGAGCACTTGTTCTTTTTGCCAATGCATTACTTCATCATCCTGTATACTGCCATCTTCAACATCAAAATCAGTGAAGTCCTCTTCTGCTTTCAGTCTCACGTGTGGAGACTTCAGTGTGTCGAGTAATTTTCTTTTTAATGATGTAAAGAGATAGTATTTGATAGAGGTTGTCTCATTCAGGTTCTCGCGGTTATTCCATATTTTAACAAACAACTCCTGAATGCAATCCTTGATTTGATCTTCGTCTGTACTTAACTTCTTCCCATAATTATACAGTGCAAAAAAATACTTCCGGTATATCATGGCATAGGCTGCAAGATCTCCTGACTTGAACTCTTTCCAAAGTATATAATCATTCATGGAAATTGATCGCGTGCCACGCTCAACCTGAGGTGCATCGTTATCAATTTGTCTTGCAGCTTCCATGTATAATTTGGGTTATAAGTAGCTTATAAATGGCTCCGTGTGCGGAAACATAGTACAAAATCGATATTTTAACGGTAAAAATAAAATCTAATTGCAAACATTATTTACATAGCCTAATAATCTTCGGAATTACAAAATTCTTTTGGGTCGTTTCAATTGCAAAAGGCTTTAAAAAGACCCATTTAACGCAGATGTGTGATGTGTCTCCCGAAATCGTGTGCTAAAAAATAATTTCTGATGCACGTTCAAAAAACAGAATTTTTCCGCCAGGTTGAAGAAAGCGCCTTAACATTACATAGAGATGACGTTATCACCGCTTCGCTATATCGAAGCTTGTCGCGACAACAAATTGCAAACTAAATTTATAGGCGGTTAATTAATTTACCTCATCATTAAATATACTTGCACCCTCACTAAATGAATGGTATGAAAATGCTCGCTGGAGTTTTATTGTCAATGATGATACTCTCACTCGGGTCGTGTAAAAAAGATGCTGTGGAAGGAAGCACGGCCGACACGACTTTGAATCTTACTCAATATGTAGATCCGCTTATCGGAAGTGGATTTCATGGACACGTGTTTGTTGGAGCGAACGTTCCGTTCGGAGCTGTGCAGGTAGGGCCAACACAACTCTCGGAAGGATGGGACTGGTGCTCCGGGTATCATTACTCAGACTCTGTTATTATAGGCTTCTCGCATACACACCTGAGTGGAACGGGAATCGGTGATCTGGGAGATGTTCTGCTGATGCCTGTTACCGGAGAAACAAAATTAACAAAGGGTAAACCGGGTGTTCCGGGAAGCGGATATAGCTCGCTCTTCTCGCATGCTGATGAAAAAGTACAACCGGGCTACTATAGCGTTAAGCTAAAAGATTACAATGTTGATGTAGCACTCACAGCGTCTGAACGTGTAGGCTTCCATAAGTATATATTTCCGAAAACCGATGATGCGAAAGTATTGATCGACCTGCGCGAAGGTATAGGGTGGGATCTGCCGTATGAAACCCTCATCGAGAAGGCCAACGATACAACGATAACCGGATATCGTCATTCAAAAGGATGGGCCGAAGATCAGCGCCTTTACTTTGCTATTATATTCTCTGCTCCTGTACGGCAGATTGATCTCTTCGAAGGAATAGAACCTATACAGGGAACGAAGGGCACGGGTAAAAAAGTAAAAAGTGTATTACACTTTGGTGACGCTGTTGAGAAACCGTTGTTGATCAAAGTCGGTATATCGCCTGTAAGTGCAGAGAATGCATTGAAGAATATAGCAGCAGAGATACCCCACTGGGATTTTGATCGTACTACGAAAGAAGCTGATGCCGCCTGGAATAAAGAACTGAATAAAATACAGATCAAGGCGAGTGAAGAGCGTATGCGTAAATTTTACACAGCATTCTATCACACCATGATTGCGCCTTCCATCTTCAACGATCACAACGGTGATTACCGTGGCACGGATAAACAGGTATATCATGATACTACATTTACGAACCTCACTACATTTTCATTGTGGGATACTTATCGTGCAGCACATTCGCTTTATACCCTTACGCAACCTGAGCGTGTAGATGATATGGTGAATTCCATGCTGAAGATTTACGAACAACAAGGTAAGCTTCCCGTGTGGCATTTGGTAGGCAACGAAACCAACACGATGCCTGGCAACAGCGCGTTTCCGGTGATAGCCGATGCATACCTGAAAGGTTTCCGCGGGTTTGATGGAGCGTTGGCACTGAAGGCGATGAAGGCTTCGGTAATGCGCGATGACCGCGGATTGAAATATGTACGGGAGCAGGGATATATACCGGCCAACGCAGAAACAGAAACTGTAGCCAAAGGACTTGAGTATGCTATTGACGACTGGTGTGCAGCGCAGTTAGCACAGGCATTGAACAATAAGGAAGAATATGAATTCTTCAGCAAGCGCGGGTTGAACTACCAGCATTACTTCGACACGACTATACATTTTGTTCGTGGAAGAATATCAGATACCGAATGGCGCACACCGTTCAGTCCGTTTGCAGCGCGCCACATGAAAGATGATTTTGCCGAAGGAAACTCGTGGCAATATACCTGGCTCGTGCCGCACGATGTTGAAGGACTTATGAAACTGATGGGGGGTGAGCAGGCGTTCCTTAAAAAACTTGATTCATTGTTTACGGTGAAAGGTGACATGGGCGAAGAAGCCTCTAACGATATTACCGGTCTCATTGGACAATACGCACATGGCAACGAACCGAGCCACCATATACCTTACCTGTATGCTTACGCAGGACAACCCTGGAAAACTGCTGAGAAAGTTCGCTATATCATCGACAGTTTATATACTGATAAACCGGATGGTCTCAGTGGAAATGAAGATGTAGGACAAATGTCCGCATGGTATGTACTGTCATCGCTGGGTTTCTACCAGGCCAATCCGGCCAATGGTATATATATATTTGGCAGTCCGGCTATGGATCATGCCGTAATCAATCTTCCCGGCAAAAAGAAATTTACCATCGATGTAAAGAATAACACGGCAACCAACATCTATATTCAGCAGGTTACCCTGAATGGTAAACCCTATAGCAAATCATACATTCGCTATACCGACATTGTGAATGGTGGAGAGATGACTATTGAAATGGGAGATAAACCTTCTGTCACATGGGGCACTGCTAAAGAAGACAGGGCGTTTTCAAAACCTTCTGGCCACTAACTGACAGTTGCCAGAAGGTAATGGCAAAGGTTACAATATTTTTGCTTTCCAGAATGCAATGCGCTGACGTTTCCACGTATACGTCAGCGCTACTGTATCATCATAATGTATAATAGCAGGGTATGAAAACTCATCGCCTTGCTGGCCTGTCTCAATATCTTTTATAACCGGCCACGTTTTACCGTTATCATTTGAGAGTGCTATGGAAACCGGCCTGCGATTTCCCCAGTTCTTGCCATCGCGATTATATACCAGTACCAATATTCCATTGTCCAATCGGGTGAGATCTATACCGCTGTTGGGATTGGGCAAATTTGTTTTATATACCGGCGACCATGTTTTGCCATAATCTTCAGAATCGCTGCGACATATAACCCCGGCCGAACTCCGTAACAACATGTGAACTTTACCGGGTGATGATTCCCAGAGTGTAGGTTGTATAACACCTTCGCCCGGAATAGAATCACGATTGAATGTAAGGAACGGAGTTGACTTCCAGGTCTGACCGCTGTCTTCACTGCGATCAACAAAAGCATTCCATACTCCTTTCAGTTCGTTGGATGCCGGTGCAAGCCATGTACCGTTGGACAGTACAATAAGTTTATTCTTTACCGGGCCACGTCCTCCCCTGTCACCCGCTACAAGTTCTTTCGGAGCCGACCACGTTGTGCCGTTGTCTTTGGAAATCATATACCAGGTCTCCCANNTTCCAGTGAGGCTCTTCGCGTATCTTGGCTACTTCCACAGGTGCAGACCAATGTTGCGTTTTACCTTTCGATAACCATATACCCACATCGTCATGTTTTTCATGCGTACCGCCAAACCACGCCACCAGAAAATTACCATCATTTGTGCGCACCAGTGTTGAAGCATGGCACTGCGGAAAAGGACGATCATCACCAAAAACGAAATCCTGCGATGAAAGTATAATGCTGTCTTTTTTCGGAGTCATGGCATCGGCATGTTCAGTGGTTGTTTCCTTCTTACATCCGGTTACGACTAAAATCATAGAGAGGGCCGTAGCCGCTATAGCAGTATACTTCATGTGTTTCGTTTTTTGATTCAGATCAGTTTTGTGGTAACACCAGCGCCTCCAGTATAGGCTCGTTTGCTGTTTTTATATTTTTTTGAACAACATCGTTCTGCTGTTCAAATACAATTATTTCGTTTTGTCCTTTCTTCAGCCAGCAGCCCGGTACATATAAAGTTTGCTGCGGACCAACTTTCCAGTAACGGCCTATATGTATACCATTCACGAATACAATGCCTTTGCCCCATCCCTGCATGTCCAGGAAAACATCGCCCGGCTTATCAACAGTAAAGGTAGTGGTGTAAAACACCGGGAGCCCCGTTACATTTTTAACAGCACCTTTCGAAAGATCGGGCACTTTATCAAACGGCAAACGATACATTTTCCAGCCACCTGTTATTTCAAAGTCATTGATAGTAACCGGTGAAATAATGCCTTTGGTACTGTTTACAATATCAGCACCATAGTTAATGCGGCCCATGTTCTCTACCAGGATGTCCAATCGGCCATTGAACGGTATATTTACTTCCAGTGTATATTTTTTATCCTGGCGATTTAACTCCCCTGCTTTTTTACCATTAATATATACCAATGCATAGTCGCGCAGACCATTGATCTGAAGTACGCCTTGTATCGGTTGATTAAAGGATTTGCTATACAACACATAACCGTAGCCCTGTCCTAAATCCTCAAACGACATCGGTGTATCATTCAACACCGGTTTCACGGTGTTCTTCCAGTCGAAGAAATCAACGCTCTTTGTAAGCGGCATGTCCGGCAATTTCAATACTGGTATCTTCTCCGGAATTTCAGGTATAGTATATTTCACATACTTCTTCATCACCTCGCGGATAGCGAGATACTTCGGTGTGGCCCAACCGGCTTCGCTGATCGGTGCATCATAATCATAACTTGTTATATCCGGTTGTATGTCGTGCTCATCGTTATAGTTAGCGCCTGATGTGAAGCCGAAGTTCGTACCACCATGTGCCATATAGAAATTGAAGTGTACATTGTTCTGCAGGTACTTTTCGGTTTGCTTTACAATCTCATCGGCACCAATGCGAACAAAGGGTTCAGCCCAATGATCAAGCCAGCCCGGATAGAACTCAGCCACCATATACGGCCCCTGATTGTTGTGATATTTATTTACCGCTTTCTTCAGGTTATCGATATTGCCCTCTCCGTTGGCTGTAGGTAATATACCGGCTATAGAGCCGCCATCAAACAGCCATGTACCATCGGAAGTAAAGAACGGGCCTTCAAAGCCTGCGTCTGTCAGCAGCTTCTTGATGGCCATGTTATACTGCCTGTGTTCTTCCAACGGTATATCTTTTCGTTGTGACGCGTACGAACCGAATTCATTCTCCACCTGCACCAGGATGATGGGACCGCCTTTGCTGATCTGCAAATGTTTTACTTCCTGTGCCAGTCGGTTAATATATACTTTACAGGAATCGAGGAATGGCTTATTGTTCGATCGGATCACCAGGTCTTTATTCTTCTGCAACCACCATGGGTAGCCGCCAAACTCCCACTCTGCACAGGCATACGGACCCGGGCGAAGTATAACATGTAATCCTTCTTCCTTCGCTATAGATATAAATTCAGCAAGATTACGATTGCCGGTCTTAAAGTCCCACACACCGGGAGCTGTATTGTGGTAATTCCAGAATACATACGTGGCAATGGTGTTTAGTCCCATAGCCTTTGCCATTTTTAACCGGTGTCGCCAATACTCTTTCGGAATGCGTGCATAATGTATTTCTCCCGAATGAATCTGAGTCGATTTGCCATCGTATACAAATTGACCATCCTTTACCTCGAAGGTGTGATTTTTCTTTTGAGCAGTAACGCTGGATGCTATACATACCAGCGTTACCATCATGATTGAAATTATTCGTTGCACGTTATATACGTTCTATTCTCCCCCACATTAATATACTTCCACTGCTGAAATTACCGGACACGCTTTTGAAGCTGTGATGGTAACACGTACTTTATCAGTTTCTACAGGATCAAATTTCAAAATTCTCTTATAGCCGATGGTTGTAGCTTCTGCTACTTTCTGCCACGCGTTGTCTTTCCAAACTTCCACGTTGAATGACTTTACGCGCTGTCCTAATTTAATATACTCCTGCAACACTATATATTTCACGGGCTGAACTTTACCCAGTGAAATCTCCAGGCTGCCGGTTGTAACGTTATCATCAGTTGACCAATATGTCTCTTTATTACCATCAGCTACATTCCCAGCGGCATACGTATCGGCTTCGCCACGGTATGAATCTGCTTTAACTTCAGCTTTCGCTGCCAGGTTCGTTTTAAATTCACTGTCCAATAAAGCTCGCCATTCTTTCAATGCCTTCACATCATTTTCGTGAACAACACCGCGTTTGTCCGGAGGTACATTCAACAACAGCGTAGAACCACGACCTACCGAAGTAAGGTATATATCAAACAACTGCTGTGGTGTTTTCACCAATGAATCTTCCTTTGCATGATAGAACCATCCCGGACGAATCGATACATCTACTTCAGCCGGAATCCAATGTGTACCATTTTCATTTCCAGTACCCAGTAATTCTTCAATGCCTCCTTTACCCGCAAATAAAGTATCCGGTGTGATCGAATTCCAGTTTGTTTCACCGGCTATACCACGCTCGTTTCCAACCCAGCGTACACCAGGACCTGCATCGCTGAAGAAAATTACATTCGGTTCCATTTCGCGAACGAGGTTCAGTGTTGTTGGCCAGTCATAATAGGTAGCTCCGTTTATTCTGCGTTTCTCATTCGCACCACCGTAGTAACCATCACCACCGTTGGCACCGTCAAACCACATTTCAAATACAGGACCATACGTGGTAAACAATTCTTTCAGTTGATTGCGATAGTATTCAACATAGGAAGGCGAACCGTAGTCTGCACGGTTTCTGTCCCATGGAGACATATATATACCGAATTTAAGTCCATGCTGTTTACACGCTTCTGATACCTCTTTTACAATATCGCCCTTCCCTTCTTTATAGGGGCTGTTCTTTACCGAGTGCTCGGTATATTTACTCGGCCACAGGCAAAATCCATCGTGATGCTTACAAGTAAGAATAACACCTTTGAAACCTGCATCTTTTAAGGTTGTTACCCACTGATTTACATCAACCGCTGTAGGATTAAATACCGATGGTTTCTCATCGCCATAGCCCCACTCTTTATCGGTAAATGTATTGGTGGTAAAATGCACAAAAGCATTCAGCTCCATCTCATGCCACGCGAGTTGCGCATCACTCGGTACAGGCAATACTGCCTGCGGAGCAGTCACTTCTTTCTTCGCACATGCTGCCAGCAACACGAGCAGCGAAAGAGAAAAGATTTTAAATGGTGTTTTCATCTGGTAAAATTAATCCTTGTTGTTAGAGAATGATTGAGCGAAATATAGATGCGTTTGTACGATGATCAAACGACTAACAATATTCATTTATAACTTTTACATTATTATTTTTTGGTAATTGTTCCCGTGTGCTGTGTGCTTTTTGATGCTGGTGCAAAAACACCTGCAGCTGCATTGTTTCTCGATACTATAATTTTGGGAGATGACTGTGCGGATCGTGCAATACCTATTGCACGGATGTCTCCCGACAACCATACAGGTTGTTCCGGTTTATATACATGAACGGTACCATTTTTAAATTCCAGTATAGTTCCATAGGAGGCATCACAGCGTCCCAATTGCACGCGATACGGATAAAAGTTACCGGCTGCCAATATCTCCTCTGCACCATCGCCATCAAAATCATAAGAGACAAACGACTGTATAGCCGATAGCTGTGCCATCGCTGGCAACATCCTTATTTGAAATTTTCCGTGTCCATCATTTTCAAACCATATCGATTCAAAGGTTGTTGCACGGTATACCGATGCATTTTTTAACAGATCACCTTCCAGTATATCTTCAATGGACGCATTGGCATATTGAGCATAGCGGATAAATTTCTTGCGAAGTGGCGTTACCTGGTCAAGCAGTTCATCGCGACTTGCCAACGGATAACGTTTACCTTGTATATAGGACGTGATGATCGGATCGATCTTTCCATCCTTGTTCATATCAACTGCGAACAATTCAACCGGTTCTTTATCGGAAGCATGTAGCGATAGATTTATACCAGCATTGCCCGCGAGTATATCCTGATCACCATCATGGTCCACATCACCGGCATATATAGTATTCCACCATCCGTGTGTATCGGCAAGTCCAGCTTCGGTGGTAGTCTCTTTTAGCGTTTTGCCTTTATCATTTACAAATATGCGCACGGGCATCCACTCTCCTGCCACGATCAGGTCCGCCCACGCATCACCATTTATATCGGCCCATAGGGCATCCGTTATCATGCCTGCTTTTTGCAGCGATGCATTCAATGTAGTCGTTACATCCGTAAACTTTACCTGTCCATCGCGAGAATCATTTCGAAGCACCATACTCTGTGGTGCCACCGGATATTGATCCGGAACTAATCTGCCGCCTATAAATAAATCTTCATCGCCATCATGATCGAAGTCTGCAGTTGCAACAGTGCCTCCACTTGCGGTCTCTGCAGGCAACGCATGTCTTGCTCTTTTAAAGCCGCCTTTGCCATTCCCTATATATAGGCGATCCTGATATAGTGTGTCTCCGGGGAAAAATTCATTACCTCCGCTTACCACGTACAGATCAGCGTGACCATCACCGTTTGCATCAAAGAAAACAGAACCGAGATCTTCACAATATTTATCAGCCTCCCACGGTGTTGCTGCAGACTCGGTAAATGAACCATCATTGTGCCCTATATATAGTTTACCTGCCTGACCGTGTGCGCCTTCAAAAAACACATCATCGTTTTTATCGTGATTCACGTCAGCAACACTAAACTTACCACCTAACCGTGAAAGCTGGTATGGCACGAGGCGCTGAACTTTAAAATCCACGAACGGATTTTCCATGTGTTTATAGCCTATACCCGAAGTGCTTGTTTTGTCGACAATGATCGGTTGTTCAATAGCAGGCTGTTGCTTCTCACCAACGGTTGCTTCCTGCTGATTTACCATTAGCAACTGATTTGCATTAACGTTAGCAAGCATCGAAACACGGCCGTCCGGCCAGTATATCTTTACTTCGGGAATAACGGTATTCTTCCCTACACCAATGGTAAGCAATGGTTCTACCGAGGACTGATACCCGCGCGTGTAGTATATTTCATGAAACAGTTCTTCGTCCTTCAGCTTGATATATACTTTTGCACCGAGGGCCTGTACATTCGGCTTCGCTCCTGCCAGTTTCAGTTTTATATAGTTATTCTTCTGAATTTCATTTTGGTGGTTTTGAAGAATGTTTGCATTCTCATTAAGATTATTAACCACAAGATCATAATCTCCATCGTTGTCAAGGTCTGCATACGCGGCAGCGTTGGAAATATTTTTACTCTCGAGTCCCCAGGCAGCTGATACATCGGTAAAGTGCAAACCATCTGTATTGTGAAATATATAGTTGTGCACTTTCGTGGATGACATTTTTTGAATTTGTTCCAACAGGTTTACGGGGTGATTATTATCATTCGCTTCCTTTGTCATGTCGCTCACGGTATATTTCAGAAAATCCTGATTTGTGAAATCGCGCAGATAACCATTGGTAACGAAAATATCTTTTAGTCCGTCATTATCATAATCGGCCAATAACGGTGCCCAGCTCCAATCTGTATTGGACACTCCTGATACTTGTGCCACTTCACTGAAGCGCGGGAGGCTGTCCGAAGCAAAACCGCGATTGAGCTGAAAGGTATTGCGCATATACTGGTGGTAGTAACCACTGTCTACAGCGAGTGAATACTTATCATATTCATCAGCACCCTTCAGTAACTTCTGCCGGTAATTATCTTCGGGCAACATATCGGCCACAAAAATTTCCGGCAAGCCATCGTTATTTACATCCGCTATATCCGAGCCCATTCCAAACTTCGACAAGTGTCCAAACAGGGTATGCGACACTTCCGAAAATGTACCGTTGCGATTATTGATATAGCAGAAATCCTGTTCTTCATAATCATTGGTAACATATATATCAGGCCATTGGTCACCGTTCAGATCGCTGATCGAGGCACTCAGTCCAAAGTTTAAACCACTTCCGTGGATGTTGGCCGTTGCACTCACTTCGGTATATTTCCCACCATCGTTCCGGTATAGTTTATTACCAAAGTATGGATGTCTCAAATTGCGTAGTCGTTTTACATTAAAGAAAGCGGAGTAAAACATGTTGGCGTGGTTGAGCAGAAACAGATCGAGGTCGCCATCGCGATCGTAGTCAAAAAAATAACCCTGTGTGGAAAATGTACCTTTCGCATCGATACCATACTCTCTCGCCTGGTCTATAAATTTAGGAGTTCCGCCTGTCGCGCATCCCTGGTTGATGAACAACTGGTTGGCACGTTTGGGATGCTCACGAATTACAGGGCGATTATACCCTTCACCTTCGGCATTACCGGAATAGCACACATATATATCCAGCCAGCCATCGCTGTTTATATCCACCATCGTTACACCGGTCTTCCAGTCACGCTCGCGGCCGGCTGTACCCGACTGCTGTGTTATGTCTTCAAACTTCCATTCGCCCTTGTTCAGATATAGTTTATTCGGAACCGAGTTTCCTGAAAAGTATATATCAGTAAGTCCATCGTTATTAACATCCCCCACAGCAACACCGCCACCGTTATAGGTATACTCATACGTAAGAATGTTATTGTGTTCGGTCTCTACAATTTCATTTCTGAATTTTATACCGGTATCACTGGCATCCATCTCGCTGAATTGCTTGTGAGGTTTTGCACATTGCTGAAACAGCGCGAATAACAGAATAGCTGACAGGGTACGAAATTTACTCCGGAAGATCATTTATATGGTCTGGTTTTTGGATATACGCATTCCGCAAGAACACCCGGTAAAGAATAACGGAGGCTCTCACCTCCGTTATTATACTTCATTAATTGTTTATAATCAATACCCCGAGTTCTGCGTAAGCGAATTATTGCTTCGCTGAATTTCCGTAGCCGGTATCGGCAGGAAATACATCTTGTCGTCCCAATTACGGGTATTGTCTGCAACCATACCATAGATATAGTCGAACGAAGCGCCATCTTTATATACATCTACACCGAGCGCAGGCTTGTCCAATGCATCCGGACCGATCTTCCAGCGTCTTATATCAAAGAAGCGGTGATCTTCCAGTGCCAGCTCAATACGTCTTTCTCTGCGGTAACGCTCTTTCAGCTCGTCACCACTTTCTGTTACGTCCGGCATACCGAAGCGTGAGCGGATCGCGTTGATAGCATTTCTCGCTTCTTCGAATTCACCAAGTTCTATTTGTGCTTCTGCGTAGTTCAGGTAAAACTCAGACAGACGGAAGATGATCCACGGGCCTTTGTTACCTGCATCCCAGGCTTCACTTTCCTGTGACCACTTTCTGAAATTATACCCGGTCTTCGAAGCGTTGTGTGGTGAGTTGGTGGAAACCGTGAAGCGCGAGTCTTTACCTGCCAGCAACGAAGAGTCAGGGTAAGTTTTATCGCGGTACGGACTATATACGCCACCTTTGAACGAAGCTCCGTTGAACAATATAGTTTCATAGAAACGAGGATCGCGATTCACATACGGATTCTGATCGTTGTAACCGGAGCCTGTTTCTGATGGTAACAAACCATTGGTCAATTCATAATCATCTACCAGGTTTTGTGTCGGAGTAGTGGTGGCCCATCCGCCATTACTATTCGGAAAGAGCCACACATTTACACCCGAACCCTGATTTGATGTTTGCGTAAAGTAGCGCGCCAGCAGAACCTCACTTTCATTAGTACCTCTGAACATATCGCCGTATTGCTCGGCGTTCGCGATCAATGAAACATTGGTTAGATCCATCACCGCCTTATTAGCATCGCGAGCCGCCATCCACTTACTCTGATCATTTGTAGGATTATATAGATCGCTAGCAACATATAGTAATGTACGTGCCTTTAGCGCCATAGCAGCTTCTACAGAAGCGCGACCTTTTTCATAACTACTACCAGCAGACTTAGAAGACAGCTTTGTCATTGCATCGTTACATTCAGCCACAATAAAATTCGCTATCTCATCAACCGAAGCACGCGTTACTTCATATGATTCATTTAATCCATAGGTCTTAGTGATTAATGGCACGCTACCATACCAACGTAGAAGATCGAAGTATAAGAATGCTCTAATGAAACGCATTTCGCCATCCATTACTTTAAGTGCATCTACATTTATGGTTGTTGAGGTTTGCGTCTTTTCAAAGAACATATTAGTTCTTCGTATACCAGCAAAAGCCTGCGTCCAAAGGTTGCGTGTAACACCTTCACCATCATCCTGACTAACCTCGGCACGAGTATATATTTTGATAGTGCTTTCCGCGCTACCGTGCTGATTATAGGCATTATCTGTTAAGCCATCCGTCAGAGAGTTTTCATCGTCAAAAGGATGACGAATACTTCTGTACGTACCGTTCACAAAATTTCTTAGTAAAGCTTCGTCCGCAAAAACGTCATCTTCGATATAACCATTTAGAGGACGTTTATCAAGGATATCATCTGAACATGCAAGCATGACTAATGACATCAATGAGACAGCTATATATACTATTTTTCTCGTATTCATGCGCTGTTAAAAAGTTAGGTTTAAACCAAAGTTTATACTCTTCGTATGCGGAAACTGCCAGCCTTCCACGTTCGTGTTTTCCGGATCAGGTAATCCATCCTTCTTCAGCTTGTCGAACGTAAGCAGGTTATAGCCGTTAACGTATACACGTACATGCTGAAGACCTACTCTTGAAACGAGGTCGTTCGGGATGGTATAACCCAGCTCTATATTCTTGAGTCGAACAAACGATACATTCTGAAGCCATAGTGTACTATACTGTGCATCGGTATTACCGCGGTTGATGGCAGGTAACGAACCGTTGGGATTGTCTTCTGTATCGTAAGCATTCTCGAGGAAATATACCATACCGTTGTTACCGTTCGAGAAGCTATAGCGCAGGTACTGTTCTGCACGCGCTTGTCCCTGGAACACTGCTGAGAAATCAAATCCTTTGTAATTAGCACCCAGTGTTATACCATATTGAAGCTGCGGTATATTGGTAAGATCCTGACGGGTTCTGTCAGCATTGGTTACTGCTCCGTCACCGTTCACATCACGATAGATCGGATCGCCCAGTACAGCTACACCGTTCAGACCCGGATACTGATCAAGATCAGCCTGTGAACGATATACACCTATATATTCATACGCAAGGCGTGAACCGATCGGGTGTCCTTCTGCTTTCTGATAATCTTCCGGATATACATTTCCTTCATCCATAAAGATCACCTTGTTGCGTGCGTAGGTAATGTTACCACCAATGTTGAAGTTTACATCGCCAATGGTATTACGATACATAATCTGTGTATCGAAACCTTTATTATCTACTTCGCCAATGTTTTCATCCGGTAACACAAGTCCGGTATAGTTCGGAACAGTTACGTTACGGGGAGCAAGAATATCATTTCTCTTTTCGAAGAAAACATCGAACTCCCAGGTTAAGCGGTTAGCAAAGAAACCTGCATCAAAACCAACATCAAATGTGCGCTTGGTCTCCCATGTGATATTTGGATTTGCCAACACGCCAGGATTCAACACTGTAACATCGTTGCCATTGATAACATATCCCTGCGATATATTCGTTGGATAACTAAACGTACTTAAGAACTGGAACGGATCTACGCGATCGTTACCAAGTTTACCCCATGAAGCACGTAGCTTCAGGTTGCTCACAACAGAATTATCTATCATGAATGCTTCTTCTGATATTCTCCATCCGGCAGATACTCCGGGGAAGAAACCGAAACGTTTATCGCTCGGAAAATTTGAAGAACCATCATAACGGAAGTGGAATTGCAGCATATAGCGATCCTTCAGCGTATAAGCTAAACGGCCAAAGTAATTCTGACGAGCAGTCTCAGAAGCACCACCATAGTTAGCATGATAATCTGTGTTTGCCGCTCCCGCAAATAATTGATCAATACGGCTCGACTCGTACTGAAAACGTTGAGCGTAGAAGTTGTTGTTACTGAATTCGTTTTGTTCGTACGCAAAAAACGCAGCAACGTTATGCATACCAAAGGTACGCTCGTATTTGATTTTACCGTGTAACGTTACAGACTGTGTCCCTATATAATCTTGTTTCAAGTAAGTATTATTAAGTGTAGGTCCACCTTTGAAAGGCAATATCTCACCATTAACTTCTCTGTAATATGTAAACGGCTGATAGAATTTCTTCTGGAAATCCTGCACGATATCAATCGCTGCAAAACCATCCACCGAGAGTCCATCTATATAAGGAATTTTATATTCACCGTTTAAGGTACCGTTCAACACATTCCGTTGCAGGTTAAGATAACCAGGACCTTGTGCTACTGCTAGCGGGTTTGTTTCTGAACGACCTGCAGTAGGCAGTCCGTTGATCGTAGCTGGAATGGTTGGTGCGGCCCGTATTGTATTTCCATAGATGGTTTCATCTTCATATTGCAGCCATCTTCTTTCTTCGCGTCTTCCGGCAAGCGTTAAGCCTATTTTGAATCGCTCCGAGATCTGTGCATCGATATTCGACCGCACGTTGTACTGCTTGAACTTGGTTGTCTCATCACCCGTGATCAAACCATTCTGATAAGTGGTACCGGTAGAAAGGAAATACTTTACTTTATCGGTACCACCATTCAGCGTAATGCTGTGGCGATTCTGTAAAGAGTATCCTTTATATACTTCATCAAGCCAGTCTGTACTTGGTGAAACACCGCTTTCATAATCAGCGATCTGTTGTGCCGAGAATAACGGTGATCCGTTCCATGTGTTTACGCTCTTTGCATATAGCGCAGCATCGGCAAGTTTTACTTTGCGTGTAGGACTAACAAAGCCCTGGTTGAATGAATAGTTAACGGTTGGTTTACCCGTTTTACCGCGCTTGGTGGTGATCAACACAACACCGTTTGCAGCCTGCGCTCCGTATATAGCAGCAGATGCATCTTTCAATACCGTGATGGTTTCAATATCATTCGGGTCGATACGCGATATACCATCGCGGTTGGCTATACCGTCCACAACGATCAACGCATCGGTGTTACCGGTTGTACCGACACCACGAATAAAGATACGCGCATCATCACGACCAGGCTCTGAGTTGGTCTGGTTTACAAATAAACCAGGAACACGGCCGGCAAGTGAGTTTGATATAGAAACCGCTGAGCTTTTCTTGATCTCATCACCTGATACCTGTGATATAGCGGCTGTTACTTCTTTCTTCTCTTGTGTACCATAGCCTACTACTACAACTTCAGCCAAAGACTGAATGTCTTCGGTAAGTGTAACATCTACGGTGCTTTGATTATTGGCAGCAACTTCTTTGGTAGCATATCCTATAAATGAAAACACAAGCGTTACATCGCCACTTGATACTTCCAGGGTATATTTACCATCCGCATCCGTTGTTACACCAGTGCTTGTACCTTTTACCACTACGTTTACGCCTGGCAGCGGTGATCCGAATTCATCGGTTACTTTACCGGTTATGGTTACGGCTGCCGGAGCAATTTCTTCTGAAGCACTTGCTTCTGCTGAAGATGTTTTGCCAACCGGCATGAGTACAATCTGGTTACCCAATACTTTATACTCTATAGCTGCACCCAGCAGGTTATCAAGCGCATCGCCTAAACGCGCTTCCTGCAGGTGAAGGGTTACTTCTTTGGCATCCTCTACAAGTTGAGGACTATAAGCAAACTTAACGTTAGCCTGCCGGCTGATCATCAGGAGCACATTCTGAACTTTTGCGCTCTCAACGTCAATACTGACTTTTCGATCCAATACCTCCTGACCAAAGCCGGGCACTGCATACGCCATGGCGATGGTAAAAGAAGATATCAGTATGTGAATTAGTGTCACTCTCATAAGAAACAATAATCCATTTTTAACAGGTTTAGGTTTTATCATTAGATTTATAATGTTTTTGTTTTCACTAGGCAAAAACTGGGGTGCTTCCGTGATTTTCCGAATCACGGTGCATCGACTCAGGCCGGTAATGGTTGCGACATTATCGGCCTTCATTATTTTNNATGGATGTTTCCGTAACCTCATAACGGGCACCCAATGCATTACAGATTATTTCGAGCTGCTGGTAGAGATTTTCATCCGTCATATCAGACGTAAGTGTACATCCGGTCAATACTTGTTCATTGAACTGAATGTTTACGCCATAGCTTTCTTCCAATGTTTTAAAGATCGAAGCAACCGGTGCGTTGGTATATGACACCACTTGCGCGGGTTGTTGTGCTGCTATACTGCCGGTTGTTTTTTGTACAACACTGCGTACTGCGAGCGCTTCTTTGCGATCGTATATCACCTGTTGATTGGGGGTAAGTATAAATTCCTGTGCAGCACTTTTTGCAGAGTCCATGCGTGGCTGCGTAAACACCGATACCTTACCGGTTTTTACAGCCACGGTAATTTCTTTTTCCTGTTCGTAAGCTTTTACGCGAAAGCTTGTTCCCAATACTTTTGTAGTCAGTTCGTGTGTATATACCAGAAAGGGATGCTCAGCATCTTTTGCTACTTCGAAGAATGCTTCACCGGTCAGATATACTTCGCGTTTTTCGGCAAATGCTTCCGGGTAATTCAGTGTACTACCAGGCTCGAGCGTAACTATACTTCCATCGTGCAAAGCAACTCTGCGCGTAGTATTCGTAGTGTTGGTTATATGAATTGCTTTACCACCAGCGGCTACTGTCGTATTCGATTCCGAAACTCCATCAAAAAAATAGCGGTTCAGCAGAAATATACTTGATAGTATAAATGCGAGTGCCGCAGCAACTCTTCCAACTTTCCAAAAAGAAAAATCATGTCTGGTTGATTCCGGAAGGTCGAGGTCATCGTTCAGTTTATTCCAGAGCTGATCTTTTACAGCAGCTTCCGGTTTATGTGTAAAGGTTTCGTCTTCACCATCTTCCATGGCTTTAAACCAAGCCTCCACCAGTTGCCGCTCTTCTTCAGTACATGTGCCTGAATTATACCGGTGAAGTATTCTATCAAATTCTTTCGATGTCATTGCCATGAATTACTGCGTGCACACCGCGTGCAACAACAGGAAGACGCGCCACCCGGATTTTTCCGCAAGGTCAACTGAAAAATATTTTTAAAATTTTAGAGAAAGAGATTCAGATCGCTGATAATCAGGACAAAAAAGGTTGTCTTAAGAGAAAAAACAAATACTAATAAAGAGGATGAAATCCTTTAATTGAAGACGTAGTTCGCGCAACGACCTGGTTAAATGATACTCAATGGTTCTTCGGGGCATCTTCAGGTTTTCTGCTATCTCTGCGATCGATAAACCTTGCAGACGATTCAGACGAAATACCTGCTGCGATTTCTCCGGCAGGTGCTGCATCGCTTTTTCGATAGCCGTGTTCAAGTCGTTATACTCAACAACCTCTTCAGTTATGGTAGTGCCCTCGGGCAGAAAATGTTTATAGTATTCCCAATACTTTTCGTGTGTAATGCGCTGGCGTATCGAACTGATCACTCTGCGTTTTACGGATACAAACAAGTATTGATTAAGGTTGGTAATCAGCAGCTCCGATCGTTTTTTCCACAGTGAAGCCAACAGATCCTGAACAATCTCTTCGGCATCTTCATGCGACTTCAATCGCGCATAGGCAATCCGGTATAGACTGTTCCAGTAGCGGTTAAAAATTGCTTCGAACGCATCCTTACTACCTTCACGCAGCAGGTGCAGCAATTCCTCATCGGTATGGTTACTGTTTATATACAAATGCTCAACAGGTGAATCGGGGCCAATTTTCGGATAATTTAACAATAAATTCAAAGGAAATTATCATCAAAACCCTACATACACAGTACACCTACTACCGGAAGGCTACCACAAAACGAATTAAATCGGGATTAAAGAAGGATCTCAACCGAACACCGGAAGTTTACTGTTTTCCATCAAAGGCTTCAAAGAAAGCTTTTTCGTAACTGGTACCGATCGGAATTTCCTCGCCCGCTACGGTAATGATTTTGTTTCGAATGTGTTCAATGCGATTGAAGGCAACGATATAGGACCGATGCACGCGAACAAAGGCCTGGGCCGGAAGTTTTTCAAGCATCACCTTCAACGTCATGCGGGCTACTACAGGTTTTTGATTTTGCATGTGAATGCGCAGGTAATCATCCAGCCCTTCGATAAAAAGAATATCGGCTATATTAATCTTGATGAGACTATAGTCAGCGCGAATGAAAAGATACTGCTGCTCCGGTTTACTCTTCTGGTGAATGTGACTATAGTATTCTTCTGCCTTTGTTACCGCCTGAAAAAAACGATCAAAGGTAAAAGGCTTCAGCAGGTAATCTATAGCACTCAGGTTAAATCCTTCCACAGCATATTCGCTATAGGCTGTTGTAAAGATCACCATGGTATTTTGTTTTACTTCCTTATACAGATCAAGACCGCTCAACGAAGGCATGTTGATATCGAGGAACAACAGATCAACCGGAAATTTACCTATATATTTGAGCGCTTCGTTTGGCTTGATAAACGTTTTCTCCAATGAAATAAAATCAACCTCGCGACAAAAGGTCTCGATCACCTGCAGTGCCGGTGGTTCATCATCTATAGCAATGGCTTTTATCATGTTAACCGTATNNTTCTCAATGCCCAGCCCGCTCTTCTCTTCTTCTCTTCTAACAAACACTTTGTTATTAAAAACCTCCAGTCGCAACTCGTTATGATCAATATCAATCGAGATCTTGATACACGAACTCTCTTCTGCATTTATACCATGCTTAAAAGCATTTTCTACAAACGCGATCAGTATTAACGGAGCTACTTTACTGTTACCTGCATTACCATGTACAAAGAACAACAACTGCACAGCCTCACCAAACCGAAGCTGCTGCAATTCAACATAATTACGAATATAACTAAGTTCTTTATCGAGTGGTACAAAATCGCGATTAGATTCGCTCACTACATAGCGCATCATAGACGATAATTTTACGATAGCCGAAGGAGCAACATCCGACTTTTGAATAGCCAGCGAGTAAATACTATTCAAGGTATTGAATAGAAAATGCGGGTTGATCTGCGCTTTCAGATACGAGAGTTCAGCATTCAGTTTTTCCTGCTCGGCCTGCTTCCAGCGATTGCTGATCCGGAGTGTTAATGAAACGAATGTCACCACACAAAAGCGAAACAGGTTATGTCCAAACTCAAACAAGATCGAACCTTCTTCGGGCCTGCGCGGCATAGGTCCGGCACCGGC